>NZ_JBIKIL010000094.1:0-15210 GCF_044361645.1 Limnohabitans sp.
AAAATCAAATTCAAATCGTGGACACCCATGAAACCTTTGAAACCCTTGCCGTTACTCGCTTGGCGCGGGTTGGCAGTCAAATAAACCGGACACTACTGACTTTCGGTCCAACCAGGGCAAGGGCGCATGTTAGCTACCACCTATGGGAAATGTGCATGAATAAGTGGAGCTTAGATTTCATAAATAATCGTTCAACCACTGCTGCAAAATCATCCGTCCAACCACAACATCGAATCAGCACGCAGATAGAAGACCAACCGCGAAGCGCAGAGGCCCAACAGCAATCTCAACAATCGCAGCAACTCGCCCAGCAAAACCAAGCCCGCGCCGACAAAGCCCGTGAAGGCAAGCGCAGGACCCATAACGATGCGGCGCAGGCGCACAGTTGCATCGAAATTGACAAAGAGCCGGGGCTGTTTGGTGGGTTTAAAAACACTTGCGACTACAAAGTCAATTACGATTTCTGCAACTTCAAGCCCAAGAAAGATTCGTGGGCATCGTCTCATGATTGCGAAAAGAAGCACGGCATCGGTGCGGATGCGGTTGGTCCTGGCAAGTCCAGCGCCGCCCACAACCGCAACACTGAAATGGTGTATTGGTTCGCCTGCAAAGATCCCTCTTGGCCAGTCGATTCGGTGTTTGTGTTGGGCAAGGGCATTGAAGCCCGGTGCCATAACTGATGCGGGGGGTCAATTCATGATGCCGTTGCTGCAAGCACCCCGCCACTTGGGCCTCCTATTGACCGTGCTGATCTGCCTGTATGGCTTGACACCAGCCGCATGGGCTCAGCCGTCCGTCAAAACCGATGATTTGCGGCTGACCGACAGTAATGGCTGCATCCTCTATCACCCCACAACCGATGCAGTGCAACAGGTGCAATTGAGGAATACGGGTAAGTCGGCAAGCCTTCCGATACAGCGAGCGTACTGCCCAGATAAAGTCCACCATGACAGCATCATTTACGGCCTGGGATGGCGTGTTCAAGACAACGATGGGGTGAGCCGAGAGGGGATTGGCATGCGGGTAGGCTGGCTCAAAGACGGGCGTTTTGCTGGCTTGCGCTTGTATTTGAACCAAGGCGGGTATTTGTTTTTGCTCGACGAGACTGGGAAGTCCATTTTATCAACCCGACGGTCAGATCCCAACTACAGCTTGCCCTCGATTCTGGACAAAATCCAAAAAGAAACGGTTCGTTTAGAGGCTTTGGACAAACAGTTTTTAGCGCGGTTCAACATCGAATGGCTCAGTGAAGTGTTGCACATTTGGGATCAAAATCCTTGGGCACTGATGCAAGCCTATACCGACGACATCAGTGGTCCCATGCTGGCCAACCCCGGGGCACGCCAAATAGACGCCCCCAAAACCGCTGGCCGTGGTGCAGTTCCCCCCGAAGAGTTGCAACGCCAAGCAGAAGAACGGCGGCTGGGGGATGAGCAGCATGCGGAAAACCAGCGACGCATTCAGGAAAACCAAGCCCGCAGGCAGCGTGAAAAGGAAGAGCTCGAAGCTCGCAAACTCAAAGAGATGACCGAGGCATTGCAACAACTGTCCAACAGCTTGGGCAATTTGCGGCGCAAATAACTCCAATCAAAAATGAATCTGATCTATGAAGCGACTTCATTATTTCTTTGTGAATGCCTGTCTCGCCATGTTGGGCCGCGCCGCATTACATGCGCCATTGGCCTCGGCACAAACGCCTTCTCAACACCTGGCCATGGCCCAAGGTAAGCCGGGATCATTCTTGGCAATGTGCTGCAAATCCGTGGGTGACATCCCGGGGCAGTGCTAGGGATCAACTTTGTGCATCACTGTGAAAAACTCAAAAGACGCATTGACCAGCTAGTGAAATTTCCTCGCACAAATTCAGTGGTACCAGCGAGTGGATGCAGCCCAATAACTGAGCACACACTGGAATCCCTTCAGAGTTTCGCGTCTTCTGCTTCCGGTGCCGAGCCATCCGGCCAGTCGCGTATGTAGGCCTTGAGCATCTGGTTTTCGAAGTTCTGCCCATCCACCACGGCTTTGGCGACATCGTAAAAGCTGATCACGCCCATCAGCATGGGGCCGTCCATCACCGGCATGTAGCGGGCGTGGTGCTCGAGCATCATGCGGCGCACCTCGTCGATGTCGTTGTCGCCGGTGCACGTCAGGGGCTGGGGGACCATGGCGGCGCTGACCAAGGTGTCGCCCACCTGCCCTCCGTTTTTCACGATTTGCTGAATCACTTCTCGGAATGTCAGCAGGCCCACCAAGCTGCCTTTGGCCATCACCACCAAAGACCCCAGGTCTTTTTCGGCCATGTCTTTCATGGCCAGGGCCAGGGCTTCGTCGGCCTGAACAGTGAACAAGGTGCCGCCCTTGACGCGGAGGATGTCGCTGACTTTCATGTTCTGTCTCCTTGGGGTCGAAAATTTGAAATGCCCAAGAACAATATAGCCCACAATGAAAGCCACATGCGCGAGACAAACCCTGTAGCGCGCTGTCTTTTTACGGAGGCCTCCCATGGCGGGTTACAGCGATCCCGGTTTTGACACTTTGGCCCTGCATGCAGGTGCCGCGCCCGACCCGAGCACGGGTGCGCGGGCGGTGCCTATCCACTTGACCACCTCTTTTGTTTTTGAATCCTCAGATCAGGCCGCAGCCCTGTTCAATTTGGAACGCCCCGGCCACGTCTACAGCCGCATCAGCAACCCCACCAATGCGGTGCTGGAGCAACGCATTTCGGCTTTGGAGGGCGGCATCGGGGCCATTACCACCGCCAGCGGACAAGCGGCTTTGCACCTGGCCATTGCCACCCTCATGGGGGCGGGCTCACACATCGTGGCCTCAAGTGCTTTGTACGGCGGTTCACACAACCTGCTGCACTACACCCTGAGCCGTTTTGGCATCCGCACCACCTTCGTCAAACCCGGCGACCTGGACGCTTGGCACGCCGCCGTGCAGCCCGACACCAAACTCTTTTTTGGCGAGACGGTGGGCAACCCCGGCATGGACGTGCTCGACATCGAAGCGGTGAGCGCCATCGCCCACGAGGCAGGTGTGCCGCTGCTGGTGGACTCCACCCTCACCTCGCCCTGGCTGATCAAGCCTTTTGACCACGGGGCCGATCTGGTTTACCACTCGGCCACCAAGTTTTTGTCGGGCCACGGCACGGTGGTGGGCGGTGTGGTGGTCGACGGCGGCAGTTTCGACTGGGATAAATCAGGCAAATTTGCCGAGCTGAGCCAAGCCTACGCAGGCTTTCACAACATGGTGTTCAGCGAAGAAAGCACCGTAGGCGCCTTTTTGCTGCGCGCACGGCGCGAAGGCCTGCGCGACTTTGGCGCTTGCATGAGCCCGCATACCGCTTGGCTGATTTTGCAAGGCATCGAAACCCTGCCCCTGCGCATGGCGCGCCACGTGGACAACACCGCCAAAGTGGTCGAGTTTTTGGCCGCCCACCCGCTGGTCAGCCGTGTCGGCCACCCGATGCTGGAGAGCCACCCTTCACACGCCTTGGCGCAAAAGCTTTTGCCGCGCGGGGCGGGCTCGGTGTTCAGCTTCGACATCAAGGGCAGCCGCGCCCAAGGCCAAAAGTTCATCGAAGCCCTGAAAGTCTTCAGCCACCTGGCCAATGTGGGCGACTGCCGCAGCTTGGTGATTCACCCGGCCAGCACCACGCATTTCCGCATGAGCGACGAGGCGCTGGCCAGCAGCGGCATTGGCCCGGGCACGATCCGCTTGTCGATTGGCCTGGAGGACCCGGACGATTTGATCGACGACCTGAAAAAGGCCCTCAAAGCCGCAGAAAAGGCCGCGTGACCATGCTCATCCGCGCCTACCAAAGCTCTGACGAAGCCGCCGTGGTGGCCTTGTGGCAAGCCTGCGACTTGACCCGCCCCTGGAACGATCCCTACAAAGACATTGCCCGCAAACTGCAAGTGCGTCCGGACTTGTTTTTGGTGGGTGAAGTGCAAGGCCGTTTGATGGCCAGTGCCATGTTTGGGTACGAAGGCCATCGCGGCTGGGTCAACTATCTGGCCACCTCGCCAGACCACCAAAGACAAGGCCACGCCAAGGCCATGATGCAGCACGGCGAAGCCCTGCTGCTGGCCTCGGGCTGCCCCAAAATCAATTTGCAAGTGCGCCCCAGCAACGCCCAAGTGCTGGCTTTTTACCAATCTCTGGGCTATCAAGACGACCAAGTCGTCAGCATGGGCAAACGCCTGATCCCGGACCATTGACCCCCCCACACCATGCACATCCAACTGCCCACACACCCGCTGTACGCCTACACCGGCGGCAAGCCCTTCAACCCCGCGCAGCCCACGGCTGTTTTCATCCACGGTGTGCTGAACGACCACAGCGTTTGGATTTTGCAAACCCGCTACATGGCGCACCACGGCTGGAACGTGCTGGCGATTGACTTGGTCGGCCACTGCAAAAGCGAGGGCACACCGCCGCAAAGCATGGAAGAAGCGGCCGACACCGTCATCGCCTTGCTCGATGCAATGAAGATCGAAAAAGCCGCGTTGATCGGCCACAGTTTTGGCTCGCTCATCGCGCTCGAAGCCACCGCCCGCGACGCAGCATTGCATCCGGGGCGCATCAGCCACCTGGTCATGGTCGGCACGGCCTACCCCATGGCGGTGTCGCCCGCTTTGCTCGACCTGTCGGTCAGCGCGCCCTTCAAGGCGATCGACATGGTCAACAGTTTTTCGCATTCCACCCTGGCCCCACCGCCGTCGGCCTTGGGGCCTGGCACCTGGCTGTATGGCGGCAGCAAAGCGCTGATGCGCCGCGTGCTGGCCAGCAACACGCAGGTCAACGTGTTCCACACCGGCTTCAAGGCCTGCGACGACTACCGGGGCGCTGAAGCCGCCATGCCGCAGGTGGCTTGCCCCACCCTGTTTGTGCTGGGCAGCGCCGACCAAATGACGCCACCCAAGGCCGCGCAAAGCCTGATTGACCTGTGCGCCAAGCCCAAAGTGGTGAAACTGCCCGCAGGCCACTCGCTCATGACCGAAGCCCCGGAGGGCGTGTTGCAAGCGCTGAAAGACTTTTTGAAACCGTGAGCTGCACGGCCATTCGCACACAGGGGTGCGTTTTTTAAAACATGAACACACTGACTGCCCAGATCACCCCACCCTTGTCGGCCGAGAGTGCCCAGCAAATCGCCCAATCGCTGGACCTGCGGGCTTTGCCGCGCGACTTTCTGGACAACCCCTACCCGGTCTACGCCGCGCTGCGCGAGACCGAGCCCTTCAAGCGCATGCCCGATGGTTCGTATTTCCTCACCCGCCACGCCGACCTGGTGGCGGTGTACCGCGATGCCAAAGTGTTCAGCTCCGACAAGCAAGTCGAGTTCGGCCCCAAATACAACCACGCCCCGTTCAACCAGCCACCCTACGCCACTGCCAGTGGTATGGCCCCGCTGTTCGAGCACCACACCCACAGCTTGGTTTTCAACGACCCGCCGCTGCACACCCGGGTGCGCCGCCTGATCATGGGCGCGATGACGCGCCGCGCCATCGAGGCCATGGAGCCCGGCTTGGTGTTGTTGGTGGACAGCCTGCTGGACAAGATCGAGGCCCAAGGTGGCGGCGACCTGATCGAGGGCTTTGCCTCGGCCATACCGGTCGAGATCATCGGCAACCTGCTGGGTGTGCCACACGCTGAGCGCAAACCGCTGCGCGGCTGGTCGCTGGCGATTTTGGGGGCGCTCGAGCCCAGCCTCACGCCGGAACAAGAAGCGCTGGGCCACCGCAGCGTGAGCGAATTTCTGGCCTATCTGCGCGACTTGGTGGCGCATCGCCGCCAGCACCCCGATGACCCAGAGCACGATGTGCTGACCCGGCTGATCCAGGGTGAAAAAGACAAGGAACAGGGTGGCGACGCCCTGAGCGAAGTCGAGCTTTTGCAAAACTGCATTTTTCTGCTCAACGCCGGGCACGAAACCACCACCAACCTGATCGGCAACGCCCTCATCAGCTTGCAGGAATGGCCCGAGCAGCGCGAACAACTCCAGGCCGACCTGCAAGCCGCTGCCAGCGCCGAAGAACGTGATCGGATCATGGGCCTGGCCGTGGACGAGTTTTTGCGTTTTGAATCGTCCAACCAACTGGGCAACCGCCGCGCCTTGCAGGCCACGCAAGTCAATGGTGTCGATCTGCCTGCGGGCGCCTTGGTCACGCTGTGCATTGGCGCGGCCAACCGCGACCCGGCGGTGTATGAAAACCCCGAACAACTCAACTTGCGCCGCAACGGCAACAAGCACCTGGCGTTTGGCTTTGGGGTGCACCAGTGCGCGGGCCTGAGCTTGGCACGTTTGGAAGGCCGCATCGCGATTGGCCGCTTTTTGCAACGCTTTCCAAATTACCAACTCACCCAAGCGCCCCAGCGCGGCGGCCGGGCGCGGTTTCGCGGCTTTTTGCACGCCCCGTTTTCCATCCGATGAACACCCTGGAGACACGCCATGAACCCCGATCAAACAGCAGCACCCCGGCACGCCAGCTTTGCCGAGTTCTACCCCTTCTACTTGAGCGAGCACAGCGACCGTACTTGCCGCCGCATGCATTTTGTGGGCAGCACTTTGAGCCTGATGTGTTTGGCCATGCTGGCCGTGACGGGCAAACCCCAGTACTTTTTATATGCCTTGCTGTGCGGCTATGGCTGCGCCTGGATCGGGCATTTTGTGTTCGAGAAAAACAAGCCCGCCAGCTTCAAGCGCCCGCTCTACAGTTTCATAGGCGACTGGGTGATGTACCGCGACATGTGGCGCGGGCGTTTGAGTTTTTGAGCGCCCCGGTTTCAAACAAACCCGTCAAGCAACCCGCACTGCGGGCAGCAAGGCCGCCACCCGAACCTGGTCCAAGCCGGTTTGCACCCACAGCGGGTCGGCTGCCGAGGCGCGCAGCACCAGCAATCGATCGGCCAGGGGGGCCACAAGGGCTTGCGTTGGATCGATCAACAACACCTGCCGTGGCTGGGCCTGGTCGTTTTGCTCGGTGAGTCGCCCCACCCAATCGAGCGCGTGCAAGACGGCCAAAACTTGCTGCAACGCGCTCAACTCCACCCGCAAACGGGCGGCCAAGGCTGCGGCACTCCAGCCCCGCTGCTCCGTCAACTTGGCGGCGTTCAACTCGGCCAACACCTCCAAGGCCAGCCTGAAAGACCAGCCCGCGCCTTCGGGTTTGCGCCATTGCTCGCGGCCCAGCTCCGGCAAACTCGACGCCAGCACCGCCCCCAGCAAAACCAGCAGCCAGGTCACATAAATCCAGACCAGCAAAATCGGCAGCGCCGCAAAGGCCCCGTAGACCAGCGAATAGGTAGGCACCTCCAGCAGGTAAAAAGCCATCAATTTTTTGGCCAGCTCCAGCGAGGCGGCCACCAAAAAACCGGCGGTGATGGCATGACGCCAACGCACCCGGGTGTAGGGCACATAAAAGTACAGCCCACTCACGCAGGCAGTGAGCAAGAAAAACTCAAAACTGTCCAGCAACCAGCGCACCGAGCCGGGCAGCACATCGACCACATCACGCGATGCCGTGACCACGTACGAGGTGATGGCCAGGCTGCCACCCAAAAGCAGCGGCCCCAGCGTGATGGCCGACCAATACAGCAGAATTCTTTGCGGCAAGGGGCGTTGACGCTGCACGCGCCAAATCTGGCCCAGCGTGCGCTCGATGGTCACCATCAGGAAGACCGCCGACAAGAGCACCGCCACCAGACCCGCCGTGCCCAGGCGGCTGGCTTTGCGCGAAAACTGGGTCAAATAACTCAGCACTTGGCGGGCAATGCTCTCGGGCACCAAGCTGTCAATCAACCAGCGCTGAATCGTGTCTTGGAACTTGCCAAACACCGGAAAGACCGAAAACACCGCCAAGCCCAAAACAAACAAAGGCACCAAGGCCAACAAGGTGGTGAAAGTCAGCGAGCCGGCACTGACGCCCAGCCGCGCGTCGCGAAAGCGCTCGGCCAACACACGGCCCATTTGACGCCAAGGAAACACCGTCAGCTCTTGCCACCACAAACGGGTGCCATCGCTCAAGCCGGTCTTGGACAAAGAATAGTGCATGCCCGGTATGATGCCACCGCAATGAACCTCAAGCCCGAAACCTCCCCCTCCCCTTCTGAATCGTCCGCGCCAGCAGGCCTGGACCTGACGCGTTGGCTGGCTGTGGGCAGCTTGATTGGACTGATTGTGTTGGGCTTGGCTTGGGAGATTTGGCTGGCCCCTTTGCGCGAAGGCGGCAGCTGGTGGGCCATCAAAGTGCTGCCACTGTGCATCCCCGTGGCCGGTTTGCTGAAAAACCGCATGTACACCTACCGCTGGGTCAGCTTGTTGGTGTGGCTGTACTTCACCGAGGGGGTGGTGCGGGCCTGGAGCGATGCATGGCCGTCCTCGGGCCTGGCGGGTTTGCAAACCTTGCTGTGCACCATTTTGTTTGTGGCCTGCGCATTGCACGTGCGCATCCGCTTCAAAGCCGCCAAAGCCACAGGCCATTTTGTGCCTGTGCCCAGAGAATGATCGTTGGCGCAACGCGTATAGGCCGCTGCCCGTCCCTCCACCTTGCTTGCGCCCATGACCTCCTTGACCCTGCCCCAAATCGACCTGATTGTGCAGCTGCGCGCCATCTGTGGCACGGCCAATGTGCTGACCCACGATGACCCGAGCACTGACCTGAGCCCCTGGGAGCAAGACTGGCGCAAACGCGTGCACGGCCGCGCCCTGGCCGTGGTGCGCCCCGGCGACACGGCGCAAGTGGCCGCCGTGGTCAAGGCCTGCGCTGCAACCGGCACATCCATCGTGCCGCAAGGCGGCAACACCGGGCTGGTGGTGGGTGGTGTGCCCGACAACTCGGGCACCCAAATCGTGCTGAGCATGACCCGCATGAACGCGGTGCGCGCCATCGACCCGGCCAACCTGAGCATCACGGTGGAAGCCGGTTGTGTGCTGCAAAACCTGCAGGTCGCCGCTGAGAATGCCGGATTTTTGTTCCCCTTGAGCTTGGGTGCAGAAGGCAGCTGCACCATCGGCGGCAACCTGGGCACCAACGCGGGCGGCACCCAAGTGGTGCGCTACGGCAACACCCGCGAGCTGTGCTTGGGCCTGGAAGTCGTCACCGCGCAAGGCGAGGTCTGGCACGGCTTGAGCGGCCTGCGCAAAGACAACACCGGCTACGACTTGCGCAACCTGATGATCGGCAGCGAGGGCACGCTGGGCATCATCACCGCCGCCACCCTGAAGCTCTACCCCCTGCCCGCCGCGCAGCTGACCGCTTGGGCCGCCGTGCCCAGCATGCAAGCGGCTGTGCAACTGCTGGGTCTGGCGCACCAGCGCCTGGGGCCTGGCCTGACGGGCTTTGAGGTCATGGGCCAGTTCGCGCTCAGCCTGGTGGACAAACACTACCCGCATCTGCGCGTGCCCCTGTGGCAGGGCACACCCTGGTGCGTGCTGCTGGAAAACTCGGACAGCGAAAACGAGGCGCATGCACGTGGCCAGTTTGAATCACTGCTGCAAGCCGCCCTAGAGGCCGGTTGCGTGAGCGATGCCGTGGTTGCAGAAAATCTGACGCAAGCCCGAGGTCTATGGCACATCCGCGAAACCATCACCCTGGCCCAGGTGCAAGAAGGCCTGAACATCAAGCACGACATCAGCATCCCGGTCTCGCGCATCCCGGCCTTTGTGGCCGAGACCGACGCCCTGCTGGCCCGCGCAATACCCGGCGTGCGCATGGTCGACTTCGGCCACTTGGGCGACGGCAACCTGCACTACAACTTGCAAGCGCCCGAGGGTGCAGATGAAAAGGCCTTCTTGCGCGATTACGAAGACAAGGTGAACACCTTGGTGTTTGACCAGGTGCACAAATTCAAGGGCTCGATCAGCGCCGAGCACGGCGTGGGCGCGCTCAAAGCGGCCAAGCTGCCGCACTACAAAGACCCGACCGCCCTGGCCATGATGCGCGCCGTGAAACTGGCGCTGGACCCGCACAACCTCATGAACCCTGGGCGGGTGCTGGTCTGAACTTGCCCCTTTCAACGGCCCTTTAAAATCCAGCCATGACCACCCCTGAACGCCCCATACGCAGCCAATACGAAGACTTCATGCGCCATGTCTACACCACAGGCGTGCAAAAAGGCGACCGCACCGGCACCGGCACGCGCAGCGTGTTTGGCCACCAAATGCGCTTTGACCTGAACGAAGGCTTTCCGCTGGTGACCACCAAAAAAGTGTTTTTGCGGGCCATCATCGTCGAGCTGCTGTGGTTTTTGCGCGGCGACAGCAATGTGAAATGGCTGCAAGAGCGCGGCTGCAGCATTTGGGACGAGTGGGCCCGCGAGGACGGCTCACTGGGCCCTGTGTATGGCGTACAGTGGCGCAGTTGGCCCACACCCGGTGGCGGTCACATCGACCAGATGCAGCAAGTCATGGACACCCTGCAAAACAACCCCAACTCGCGCCGCATCATCGTCAGCGCCTGGAACGTGGCCGAGCTGGACCAAATGGCCTTGATGCCCTGCCACGCCTTCTTCCAGTTTTATGTGGCCCCACCACAAAATGCCGGTGACAAGCCCAAGCTCAGCTGCCAGCTGTACCAGCGCAGCGCCGACATCTTTTTGGGTGTGCCCTTCAACATCGCCAGCTACGCCTTGCTCACCCACATGGTGGCCCAGCAGTGCGACATGGACCTGGGCGACTTCATTTGGACGGGTGGTGACTGCCACATCTACAGCAACCACCATGAGCAGGTCGAGCTGCAACTGAGCCGCGCACCCATGGCCTACCCCACGCTCCACATTAAGCGCCGCCCCGATTCGATTTTTGATTACGCGTTCGAAGACTTTGAAGTGCGGGGCTATGAATGCCACCCGGCCATCAAAGCACCCGTGGCTGTTTGATGAAACTTCACCTGATTTATGCCCGCGCCCGCAATGGCGTGATCGGCCATGACAAGCAGATGCCCTGGCACCTGCCCGAAGACCTGGCGCACTTCAAGCGCGTGACTTTTGGCCAACCGGTCATCATGGGGCGCAAAACCTGGGACTCGCTGCCCGCACGCTTTCGCCCCCTGCCCGGTCGCCTGAACATCGTGGTCACCCGCCAAACCGATTGGCAGACCGAAGGCGCCCTGCGGGCACATTCGATCGAAGAGGCCATGCGCCTGTGTGGTGATGCGCCCGACGCCTGGGTCATCGGCGGCGCCGAGATTTACCGCCAAGCCGAACCCCTGGCCAGCACCGCGGTGGTGACCGAGATCGATGCCGAGTTTGAAGGCGACGCCTTCGCGCCCACCTTGTCACGGGCATGGCAAGAAACAGCGCGCGAATCGCATGTGGCCACCAGCGGCCTGCCCTTCAGTTTTGTGACTTACCACCAAGCACACTGACCGCCTGTGCATGCGCCAGCCACATCTGGCGCAGGGTATTTTCAAAATCGCGGGAGTATTGGTCGATGTCCCAGGCCGAGGCGGCCTGCAGACACGTTCGCGCAAACCGCGTTTGAGGGTCAGCAAAGCCTGGCATTTACGCGCCATACTTGAAGCAATGCGCACAGAGTCGGCGTGCGACTCGGCCACCCAGTCGTTCAGGCCCGCTGCACTCATGAAGCTGGCCCCCATGAACGAGACAAAATTGTCGCCCGATCAGTTGCTGGGGAGTGGGTTACCGCTTTTTGAGGTTGAAGCTCACCCTCCTGCGGAGGGTGCAGGCACGGCCCACTGCGCCTTGAGCTCACCGCGGATGTTCATGCTTTCGAGCTGAACGCCGAAACCCCATAGGCGGGCCACGTGCTTGAGCACCTCGTCCACGCTTGAGTCCAGGGGCCGGTTGTTGTGTTGGCTGTGGCGCAGAGTCAAGCTGCGATCGCCGCGCACGTTCACGTTCCACACTTGGATGTTGGGCTCGCGAGCCCCCAGGTCATACTGTCGGGCAAGCGATTCGCGCAAGCGCCGGTAGCCTTCGTCGTCGTGAATGGCCGTGACCACAATGTGCGAGTCTTGCTCGTCATCGCGCAGCGCAATCAGGCGAAAGTCGCGCATCAGCTTGGGGGAGAGGTACTGGCCGATGAAGCTCTCATCCTTGAAGTTGCGCATCGCGTCATGGAGCACTGGCAGCCAGGGCTGGCCTGCGATCTCCGGAAACCAGCGATGGTCCTCGTCGGTGGGTGCCTCACAGATGCGCTTGATGTCGGTGAACATGGCAAAGCCCAGGGCGTAGGGGTTGAAACCGCGGTAGCCGGGCTCCCCCACCTTGGGCTGGTAGACCACGTTGGTGTGGGACTTCAGCCACTCGATCATTGTGCCGTCGCTGAGAAAGCCGTTGTCGTACATGGTGTTGAGCAGCGTGTGGTGCCAGAAGGTGGCCCAGCCTTCGTTCATGACCTGGGTCTGGCGCTGGGGGTAGAAGTATTGCGCCGTCTTGCGCACGATGCGTACGATTTCCCGCTGCCAGGGCTCGAGCAGAGGAGCGTTTTTCTCAATAAAATACAGCAGGTTTTCTTCGGGCTCCTTCGGAAAACGTTGGGTGGTGACTTCGGTTTCTGACTCGCCAGCGCGACGAGGCAGGGTGCGCCAAAGATCATTGACCTGCTGCTGCGCGTGAGCCTCGCGCTCCTTGCGCAAGTTCAGCTCTTGGGCCAAGCTGCGCTTGCTGTGGCGGCGATAACGGTCCACACCATGGTTTTGCAGCGCGTGGCAGGAGTCTAGAAATAGCTCGACTGTCTCCAAGCCGTGGCGCTCTTCGCACTCGGCCACGTAGTTGCGGGCATAGACCAGGTAGTCGACGATGGAGGCGGCGTCCGTCCACATGCGAAACAGGTAATTGCCCTTGAAGAAGCTGTTGTGGCCATAGGCGGCATGGGCGATCACCAAGGACTGCATGGCCAAGGTGTTTTCTTCCATCAAGTAGCTGATGCAGGGGTTGGAGTTGATGACGATTTCATAGGCCAGCCCCATGTGACCCCGCTTGTAGTTTTTCTCGGTGCTAATGAACTCCTTGCCAAAGCTCCAATGCCGGTAGTTGACTGGCATGCCCACGCTGGCGTAGGCGTCCATCATTTGCTCGGCGGTGATGATCTCCAACTGGTTGGGGTAGGTGTCAAGACCAAAGCGCTCGGCCGTGGCGCGGATGACCTCGTGGTATTGCTCGATCAGCTCAAACGACCAGTCACTGGACGCGGGTAAAGGGTGCTCGGGGCGAGCCAGGGGTGGTAAGGGGTGGACTGTCATGATTTGACTCCCTCGCGTTTGAACAACTCGCGAAACACCGGATAAATGGCTTGCGGCTGGGCGGCTTTGCGCATGGCAAAGTTGGCAGGGGCGCTGGCCAGGGTCTCATAGGCGGCCCACAAGGGCTTGTCCTCGTCGACCACCTGCACGTAAGCGAAATAGCGGCACGCAGGCAGCAGTTGATCGCGCAACAATTGCTGACAAAGCACATTGTCACCTTCCCAATTGTCGCCATCGCTGGCCTGCGCGCCGTAAATGTTCCATTCGCTCGACGGGTAACGCGCGCGCACGATGTCGGCCATCAGGCTCAGAGCGCTGGAGACAACGGTACCCCCCGATTCTCGCGAATGGAAGAAGTCGTGTTCGCTGACCTCCTGAGCCTGGGTGTGGTGGCGAATGAAGACCAGGTCGATCCGCTCGTAGTGTTGCGTCAGGAACAGGTAAAGGAGCATGAAGAACCGTTTGGCCAGGTCTTTGCGTTGCTCGTCCATGGATGCGGAAACGTCCATCACGCAAAACATGACGGCTTTGGTGCTGGGCACGGCCACGCGGACCCGGCTGCGAAATTTAAGGTCAAGTGGATCGATGAAGGCAATGCGCTCGATCCGTCGGCGCAGCTCCTCCATGCGCTGCTCGAGTTCGGCCAATGCCTGCTGCTTCAGAGGGTCATCGGCGTGGTTTCGGCGCAGCATGGCGGCCTCTTGCTCCGCCTGTGCCAGCTCCCGCCGAGAGCTGGCACCCAGGGCCAGGCGCCTTCCATGGGCACCGCGCAGGGAGCGCACAATGTCCAGGTTATTGGGCGTGCCGCCTGTGCTGTAACCAGCTCTGTGAGTTTTGTATTCGGGTGTGTCAGCCAGCTGGGTGCGCATGAGGTGGGGCAGTGCGAGGTCCTCAAAGAAGATCTGCATGAACTCATCCTTGCTCAGGGTAAAGACGAAATCGTCCTCGCCCTCGCCGCTGTCGCTGGCCTGTGAGCCATGGCCACCGCCCTGGCCGCCACGAGGACGAGGCAGGCGGTCGCCGGTGACATGCTCTTGATTGCCCGTGTGAACCACGTCGCGCACGCCACCCGGACCGTGCTGAAAAAGGGGTTCGTTGAGGTCCTTGCGAGGAATGCGGATGTCCTCGTCTCGAGCCAGATCACGGATGCCCCGGTCTTGCACCGCGCGACGCACCGCGTCCTGGATGCGCGTCTTGTTGCGTCGCAAAAATCGCTCGCGATTGCCTATGGACTTGTTCTTGCCGGCCTCACGCCGGTCGATTATTTGTTGTAGTGTCATGATCTACCGCCCTTCTCCCTTGCTTGTTGCTCGTCGAAAGCCCGATGGACAGCTGCTCAGCTGCTCTTGCGCACGCGCAGATACCACTCGCACAGCAGCCGTACTTGCTTGCCGGTGTAACCCTTGGCCACCATGCGGGCGACAAAGTCCTCGTGCTTTTTGGCCTCGTCCGCACTGGACTTGGCATTGAAGCTGATCACAGGCAAAAGTTCTTCGGTGTTTGAGAACATTTTTTTCTCGATCACCGAGCGCAGTTTTTCGTAGCTGGTCCACAAGGGGTTGTTGCCAGCGTTATTGGCGCGGGCGCGCAGCACGAAGTTGACGATTTCGTTGCGGAAGTCCTTGGGATTGGCAATGCCAGCAGGTTTTTCGATTTTTTCCAGCTCGGCATTGAGCGAGGCGCGATCGAAGACCTCTCCGGTGTCGGCGTCGCGGTACTCCTGGTCTTGGATCCAGTAATCGGCATACGTCACATAACGGTCAAAGATGTTCTGGCCGTACTCGCTGTAACTTTCAAGGTAGGCGGTCTGGACCTCCTTGCCGATGAACTCGGCATAGCGCGGGGCAAGCTGCTCCTTGATGAAGGCAATGAACTTTTGCTCGGTCTCGGCAGGAAACTGCTCACGCCCGATCTGCTGCTCCAGCACGTACATCAAATGCACCGGGTTGGCAGCCACCTCGCTGCTGTCAAAGTTGAAGACCTTGGACAAAATTTTGTAGGC
>NZ_JBIKIL010000009.1:0-53400 GCF_044361645.1 Limnohabitans sp.
ATGGTGGCAGCACCGTCGTGCACTTCACCAATTTTGTGGTTCACGCCGGTGTAGAACAAAATGCGTTCGGTTGTGGTGGTCTTGCCAGCGTCAATGTGCGCCGAAATACCAATGTTGCGATAACGCTCGATGGGGGTGATGCGAGCCATATGTTTCTCCAATGATTAAGTACCAAAGCCCGCCACCCCTTTTGGGGCCAGCGGGCTGGCTTCTGACAATGTCGGGCTTGTTTGTGAAGCCCTTGTGAATCAGAAGCGGAAGTGCGAGAACGCCTTGTTGGCTTCGGCCATGCGGTGAACTTCGTCACGCTTTTTCATGGCACCGCCACGGCCTTCATTGGCCTCGAGCAATTCGTTGGCCAAACGCAGGGCCATCGACTTTTCACCGCGCTTGCGAGCGGCTTCTTTGATCCAGCGCATCGACAAAGCCAAACGGCGAACAGGGCGCACTTCCACAGGCACCTGGTAGTTCGCACCACCCACGCGGCGGGACTTGACTTCCACCATGGGCTTGACGTTGTTGATGGCAATCGAGAACAGCTCGACAGGGTCTTTGCCTGATTTCTTTTCCATGGTTTCGAGGGCACCGTAAATGATGCGCTCGGCAACCGCTTTTTTGCCACCCTCCATGATCACGTTCATGAATTTGGACAGCTCGATATTGCCGAACTTGGGATCCGGCAGGATTTCACGTTTAGGGACTTCGCGACGACGTGGCATATTTCACCTCATATTTGCTTCAGTTGGCATCTTTTCAGACACCGCGAGGGTCATTCAAAACCGCTCACTTACTCGACCCACCTGGACAATTCCGGGTTTCGGGTCACTTCGCTGGATCACCGCGCCACGCGGGAAACAGCACCGAAAAATTTCAACCCGTGAGGGCTTACTTGGCCTTGGGCTTCTTAGCACCGTACTTGGAGCGAGACTGCTTGCGGTCTTTCACGCCTTGCAAGTCGAGCGAACCACGCACGATGTGGTAACGCACACCGGGCAAGTCTTTGACACGACCACCGCGCACCAGAACCACCGAGTGTTCTTGCAGGTTGTGGCCTTCACCGCCGATGTAAGAGATGACCTCAAAACCGTTGGTCAAGCGCACTTTGGCGACTTTACGCAAAGCAGAGTTGGGCTTTTTAGGTGTGGTGGTGTACACACGGGTACAGACACCACGGCGTTGTGGTGAATTTTGCATCGCAGGGCTTTTGGACTTGATCGTTTCGACCTCGCGCCCCTGACGCACCAATTGATTGATGGTTGGCATTGTTTGTAACGTCCCTAAACGTTTAAAAAGACAAAAGAAACTTCTCCGCCCCAAAAGCGGAAAAGCCTGCCAGTATAACCGCTCGAATCTGAGCGTGGCAAGCTTGCCTGCTTTCATGCGCTCTTTTATGCCGTCTTTTTACTTGGCAGGGTTGAATGTGCGGCCGCTCACTTGATCCACAAACGCAAAGCATCCCAAGCTCGGCCAAAAGCGCCAGCTTGTTCGACCGGCTCTAGGACCACCAGTGGCACCTCAAGCAAGACCCGGTCGCCTTGCGAGACTTTGAGGCTGCCCACATTTTGACCTTTGGCAAAAGGCGCCACCAGCGGATCAGGGCGCACCACTTGTGTCTTGATTTGGGCCGCGCTGCCTGCGGGCACGGCCACCACCAAGGGGCCCAGTGACCCCAGCTTGAGTTTGGGTGACTTGCCCTTCCACACGGGTGGTTCCACCACCGTTTGGTTGGCATCGAACAATTTGACCGCATCAAATGCAGAGTAACCCCAGTTGAGGAGCTTTTGACTTTCATTGGCGCGGGCATTTTCGCTTTCTGCACCCAAAACCACACTCAACAAACGTCGCTCACCCACATTCGGGAAAACACGCTTGGCCGAGGCCACCAGGCAATAACCCGCCGCTTGGGTATGGCCTGTTTTGAGCCCATCCACTGTGACATCCCGAAACAGCAGCAAATTGCGGTTGGTTTCATTGGCGGCTGGCGTGCCGGTGTAACGGTATTTTTTGATCGCGTAGTAAGGGACGTACTCCGGGAAATCGCGCATCAACCGCGTGGCCAGCAAGGCCAAATCGCGGGCTGTGGTCGTGTGTCCTGGTGCCGTGAGACCCTCAGGATTTTTATACTGGGTGCTGTTCATGCCCAAAAAAACCGCTTGGTCGTTCATCAGCTGAACAAATCTTTCTACGCTGCCGGCCACACCTTCGGCCAAAGCCACCACGGCATCGTTGCCCGACTGCACAATCATGCCCTTGACCAAGTCCTCCACGGGCACCCGCATTTGGGGATCAATGAACATGCGCGAACCGGGCATTTTCCATGCGCGCTCCGACACCGGCAAAGCTTGTTGCAAGTCCAGCTTGCGATTTTTGAGCGCATCGAACACCAAATAAGCTGTCATCAGCTTGGTCAAGGATGCTGGCTCAACGGCAACATCCGGATTTTTGGCAGCCAGCACCTGATTGGCCGTCACATCCAACAACAAATAAGCCTTGACCGCCACTTCAGGCGGTTTTGGCATTTGCGCCTGGACTTGCCAGGACGTCACCAAGAACAAGAAACTGGCCAGTATTTTCAAAAAGAAGTTCATGCGAGCGGGTTCATTTTCAAGTCTGTTGGCGCTGAGAGCGCCAAAATGGCAACGCCAAGCGGCGCGGATGTGGAAAAACTCTGTTCAGGTCTTGGGGGCGCGACGCGCATCAGACCGTCAAATGGCGCGTCACCAAGCTTTTGAGAAGGGGCAATTGTCCGTGAAAGAAATGCGACGCCCCGGGAATCACCGTGATCGGTAAGGATTGCGGCCTGGCCCAATCCATGACGCTGCTCAGTGGCACCGTATCGTCCTGCTCCCCGTGCACAACCAAGCAATGCGCGTGCAAGGCATGGGGCACTTGCGCCACCTCAAAACGCGATGCAGCCGTGCCCACCAACACCAATTGGAGGGGCAGTCGGTGTTCCCCCAGCGCTTGCACCACATGCGTCACCACAAAAGCACCAAAAGAAAACCCGGCCAACGCCAAAGCCCCCTGCGGAGCCACTTGCGCAATGACCTTGAGCATGTCCTGCGCCTCGCCCCGTCCCTCGTCGTGTGTGCCCTCACTGGCACCCACACCCCTGAAATTAAACCGAACCACGCGCCATCCTTTGGAAACAAAAGCACGGGCGAGCGTTTGCACCACCTTGTTGTGCATGGTCCCGCCAAATAAAGGGTGCGGATGGGCCAGCACAGCTGTTCCTAAAGTCTCACCCTGCGCCGGAGCGTCCAGCAAAGCCTCGATGCGGCCAGTTGCGCCATCCAAGCTGATGGCCTGTGTTGCGGGACTCATCAGCGACCCAAATGCGAGGGCGTCAACAAGCGCTCGACCACCTGACCATTTTTCAGGTGTGAGCGCACAATTTCATCGATATCCGCCTGATCCACGTAGCTGTACCAAACCCCTTCGGGGTAAACCACCGCCACCGGTCCGGCCGCACAACGGTCTAAACAGCCGGCCTTGTTCACCCGAACCTCTCCGGCGCCTGCCAAACCGAGTGCTTTGACTTGGGCTTTACAGTGGTCAAAGGCGGCCTGGGCACCGTGTTGGGCACAGCACGCCTCCTTGTTTTGGCGTTCGTTCAAACAAAAGAAGATGTGTCTTTTGAAATAAGAGGGAGGGGTTTGATTGCTCATGGTTTGATTTTAGGCCAGTGCACCGGCTCACCTGAAAGGGCTCGGGGAACCAGCGTCTCGACTGGACAAGCGGCTCAACAGATAAGCCAGCAGCGCATAAGGCCACAGCCAACCCAGCCACTGAATCAAACCATGAAACCGGATGAAACGGCCTTGCTCCCAGGTTTGCAGCGTCAAGGCAAAGTAGGCATCGGCGGGCGCGCTGTTGAGCAAGCTCAACTGCAAGACCAAGGCCAACACGGCCAAGGCCCAACACATGCTGGGCGCCAGCCAAGACAAGGCCAAGACCCCCGCCACCGCCCACACTGCGGCCTTGCCCACCTCGGCACTGACCCAGACCCAAGCGTGCGCGGGGCCATAAGTCAAAGTCGCGGACAAGGCGCTGGCCAACATGCCCAAGGCCAGGCAAACCCCTGCCACAGCCCATCTTTGGGGTTGTCGGCTCACCACCCCAAAAGCCAATAGGCAGGGCAAAAGCAGACCCAAAGCCATGCACAACACCGCCGTTGTGCTGGTCATTGGCTGCAATTCAAGCACCCGCATAGGCCACCATTCCAACCATGGAGAGCCCCATAAAAATTCAATCCAACTCGACTCCAACCGTTCAAAAACATGGCCCAGTCCAAAGGGCAAAGGGCTTGGAAACAAAAGGGCCAAGGGCCAAACGGCCAACAAGGCCAAGGCACCACTGGCCTCGGTCTCGTCCTCGAACCAACGGTCTTTGAATCGACCCCAGCGCTCGATCCAGCCCAGCCACACCATGACTTGCACCAGCACTGCACCCATCCAAGCACCCAGCACATTCAAGGCAATGTCCAAGTTGGAGGGCACGCGCACAGGCAGAAACATCTGCAAGGACTCCATGGACAAAGACAAAACTGCCGCCGCCGAAACCGACAGGGTGATGCCACGCCAGCGACGCCGACTGCGGTGCACCGCGAGCGTTAACAAAAAACCCAATGGCGCATAGCCCACGAGGTTGGAGAACAAGTCAAAACCTGTCCAATAACGCGGCCAAGGGTCGGTCAAAAATGCCCATGACAATGCACTTTGAAAACGCCAATTGTCAAAGGGGTAGAGGCTGGCGTAGAGGATCACCAACACATAAGCCCAAAACAAAGGCCATGTGGCAGTTTTGCGACTTGCCGAGTAAATCATGCGGGTTGAGGGCCTTTAAAAGGGCTTGACCACCACCAAAACCACCGCCCCCAGCATCATGATGACCGGTGCTTCATTGAACCATCGGAACCACACGTGGCTGCGCTGCATCTGGCCTTTTTCAAACTTGCGCAAAACCACCCAGCAGCTGTAGTGGTAGGCCAACAAAGCCAGCACAATCAACAACTTGGCATGCATCCAGCCATGACCCGCGCCCAAGCCAATGCCATAAAAAAGCCAGAGCCACAAACCGAAAACCAATGCAGGAACGGCCAAAATGCTCATGAATCGGTACAGTTTGCGCGCCATCAACAGCAAACGATCGCGCTCAGCCACGGAGCCGGGGTCCACCATGGCCAAGTTGACGTAAATGCGGGGCAGGTAAAACAAACCTGCAAACCAGCTGGCGATGAAGACGATGTGAAGGGCTTTGATCCAGAGCATGATCAGAGTGTAGCCAGCAAAGCTTGCAGTGAGGCAGGCTTTGGGTGCTGCCAAAAGAGAATTGGCACAGCAAAAAAGGCCCCCGGCCAGGGGCCGGGGGCAGCAAGCCTTTTTGCTGTCACACATCAAGGCACCCGCTCAGGGAGGAAAAGCGGGAGGCAGCAAGCTGCCCGTGGCTAATTTATCAAACATCAAAACCAATAACAAGTCTGACATTGAGTTTTTTGTGGCTTTTGTTGCTTAATTTGCTGATGCCTGTGTCTGGCCTGCACAAGCTGAACTGCCGCCTTGGAGACTGCAAACACGGCCACCACTTTTGGCAACTTGAAACTGTTCAGGCACAATTTTCAGTATGAACCCCGTCGCCCCCTTCCCCGCCAACCGCCCACGCCGCTTGCGCCGTGATGAATTCACCCGCAACCTGGTGCGTGAGCACCGCGTCACGCCGCACGACCTGATCTATCCGGTGTTCGTGCTGGACGGGCACAACCAGCGCCAGCAAGTGGGCTCCATGCCCGGTGTCGAGCGCTTGTCACTCGACTTGCTGCTGCCGGTGGCCGAAGACTGCGTCAAGCTGGGCATCCCGGTCATGGCACTGTTCCCGGTGATCGACGCCAGCCTCAAGGACCCCACAGGCAGCGAAGCCATGAACCCCAATGGCCTGGTGCCCCGCGTGGTGCGTGAGCTGAAAAACCGCTTTCCCGAGCTGGGCGTGATGACCGACGTGGCGCTCGACCCCTTCACCAGCCATGGCCAAGACGGCCTGCTCGACGAAACCGGCTACATCCTGAACGACGAAACCACCGCCGTGCTGGTGCAGCAGGCCCTCACGCAAGCCGAAGCCGGCGTGGACATGGTCGCGCCCAGCGACATGATGGACGGGCGCATCGGCGCGATCCGCCAAGCGCTCGAGGCCCGCGGCCTGATCCACACCCGCATCATGGCCTACAGCGCCAAGTACGCCAGTGCGTTTTACGGCCCTTTCCGCGACGCGGTCGGCTCGGCCGGCAACTTGGGCAAGAGCAACAAAAAGGTCTACCAGATGGACCCCGGCAACAGCGACGAAGCGCTGCGCGAAGTCGCCATGGACCTGGCCGAAGGGGCCGACATGGTCATGGTCAAGCCCGGCATGCCCTACCTGGACATCGTGCGCCGCGTGAAAGACGAGTTCAAAGTGCCCACCTTCGCCTACCAGGTGTCGGGCGAATACGCCATGCTCAAAGCCGCTGCACAAAACGGCTGGCTGGACCACGACCTGGTCATGATGGAAAGCCTGCTGGCCTTCAAGCGCGCCGGTGCCGACGGCGTGCTGACCTACTTTGCCCGCGACGCTGCACGCTGGATTGCGGCCCGTTGAAGGACGCGTGGACGCGCGGACGCGCTCGGGCGATGGGCTCGCCAGATCAGCCCAAGTGTTGCTTGAAAAACGCCAGTGTGCGCTCCCGCGCCAACTGGGCCGAGGGCGCATGCCATGAAGCGCGCTGGTCGCAGTTGAAACCATGGTGCGCGGCATAGGTGAACACCTGAACTGAGGGGTGGGCCTTTTGAAATGACGCCACCGTGTCCAATGGTATCCATTTGTCCTCTTCGGCAAAATGCGCCAACACCGGCACGCTTGGTTGACGCGCTGTTTCAGCCTCGGTGGTCACGCCCCCACCGTAATAAGGCACGGCGGCACTCAAGCCCGACAAAGTGCAGGCCGCACGCCAAGTCAGCAAACCGCCCCAGCAATACCCCACGATGCCCACCTTGCCCCCCGAAGCCTTGGCCGCATGGTCAATCGCCGCCTGAATGTCTTGCATCACACCCGGCGCGGGCAAGGCCTCTGCGGCCGTTTTGTAGCCAAAGCCCTCGCCCATGTCGGCCTCGGTGTAAGCCAGCTCCACCCCGGGCTTGACGCGGTGAAAAGCCGCCGGGGCCACGGCCAAGTAGCCCACAGCGGCATAACCATCGGCCACCTGGCGAATATGGCTGTTCACGCCGAAAATCTCCTGAATCACCACCACCGCCCCCTTGGGCTCACCCCGTGGCCGCGCCTCGTAGGCGGGGACCCGGGTGCCGTCGGCGGCTTGGAGTTCAATCATCGTGCCCATGACCTGTCCTTCTTTGCTGTTGTGGGTTGAAACGCGTCGATGCTTTGACCTTGACCTGCCGGGCCACAGACCCCACAGGCATTGCGCCATGCACCGCGTGGGTCAGCGTTGAAGTTAAAGCGCCAACCCGCGCTCGACAAAATCGAGCCGGTCTTGGCCCCAAAAAATCTCGCCATCCACCACATAACTGGGGGCACCGAACACGCCCGCATCGATGGCCGCTTGGGTATGGCTTTCGTAACGCTCTTGCACCGCTTGGCTGTGCGAACGCTCCAGCAAAGCCGCGGGCAAGCCTTGCTCGGCCAACAACTCGGCCAAAACTTTCTCGTCGGCGATGTTGCGCTCTTGCGCCCAGCAAGCGCCCAAAATGGCCCCCGCCATCGCCATCGCCGACGCGCTGCCTTGCGCCATGTCGGTCGCGATGATCAGGCGTGCCGCATCGTCCCCGCTGACCGGGAAAAACCGGGGTTTCAGGTTCAGCGGCGCATTCAAGTGCGCACTGAAACGCTGCAACTCCACCAAACGGTAGGCCTGGCGCTGCGGCGCACGCTGACCCAGTGGCAAACCGCCCGAAATGGGGAACACCTTGCCCCCTAAGTCAATGGGCAGGATGCGCAGCGTGGCCCCGCTGCGCTGCACGATGTCGGCCAAGCGCTGGTGGCCCAAATAAGCCCAGGGGCTTTGCGGGGCGAGGTAATAGTCCACTGTGCGACCCATGCTGTCTCCTTGTGCGTTGTGTAATTGGTGCTCTGCGGTTGTAACCGCAACAACCCATTTTTGCAGGAGATACCCCATGAGCAAGGTCTTGTTGGTGACGGGGGGCAGCCGAGGCATTGGGGCCGCGACGGCCCTCTTGGCGGCTCAAAACGGCTGGTCGGTGGCGGTGAACTACACCGCCAACTCACTGGCCGCCGACGAAGTGGTGCGGCAAATCCGCGCCTTTGGCGCTCAAGCCATGGCGGTGCAAGCCGATGTGGCCGAAGAAGACCAAGTGCTGCGCATGTTCGAGCACATCGACGCCAAACTCGGCCGCCTGTCGGGCCTGGTGAACAACGCGGGGGTGGTCGATGTCAAGGCCCGTGTGGACGAGATGAGCGTGGCCCGCCTCAAACGCATGTTTGACATCAACGTGATCGGCAGCCTGATCTGCGCCCGCGAAGCCGTGCGTCGCATGAGCACGCTGCATGGCGGCGAAGGGGGCAGCATCGTCAACGTGTCCAGCGCCGCCGCCCGACTGGGCGCGCCCGGCCAGTACGTGGACTACGCCGCCGCCAAAGGCGCCATCGACGCCTTCACCATCGGCTTGGCCAAAGAAGTGGCCGCCGAAGGCATCCGCGTGAACGCCGTGCGCCCAGGTTTGATTGAGACCGAGATCCACGCCTCGGGCGGCTTGCCCAACCGGGTCAAAGAGCTGCAGCACCTGGTCCCCGCCCAACGTGGCGGCAGCGCCGAGGAAGTGGCAGAGGGCATCGTGTGGCTGTTGTCGGACAAGGCCAGCTACACCACCATGAGCTTTCTGGACATCTCGGGAGGCCGCTGATGGCACACACGCCAAAACCCATCCAATACTACTGGGAAGACATGGCCGCAGGCCAGGTGCGTGACCTGGGCAGCATTTCGCCCACACGCGAAGAAATCATCGCCTTTGCCACCCAGTTTGACCCGCAGCCCTTTCACTTGGACGACGAAGCGGCCAAGGCTTCGGTTTTTGGTGCCCTCTCGGCCAGCGGCTGGCACACCTGCGCCATGGCCATGCGGCTGATGGTGACCAACTTCTTGTGCGAAACCTCGAGTCTGGGCTCACCGGGCCTTGAAGGCATCAAATGGCTCAAGCCGGTGTACCCCGGCGACACGCTGCGCCTGCAATCCACCCTGCTCGAGTCCAAACCCATGGGCAAGCGCCCCGATGTGGGCATGACGCGCAACCTGTGGGAAATGTTCAACCAGCACGGTGACAAAGTGCTGCACATGGAAGGCTGGGGCATGTTCCGCCGCAGGCATCCTGCCCAAACGCCTTGATCGCTCAGGTCGCGATCAAGGCGATCAAGGCGTGATTTGGCACAGGCAATGGGCAGCAGCCGTATAGGGCTGTGCCTGATCCAAGAGCGCTTGGAGCCAAATGAAATCCGCAGCCAGCTCGCCGTTCACCTGAGCAGGCAAGCCCGTTAACGGTGCGAGCTCGGACTGGCCCACGCCCCAGCCAAGCTGTGCCGCCGCTTGCATCCCATACCGCTGAAACCAGCTTTGCAGTTTAGAAACTTGGGGGCCCCAATACCGAATGGGCAAAGGCGGGTCCGTGCCAGCCGACTTGTTAGCGAGTTCACGGGCGGCCTGCACCGCATCATTGAAGTTACCGACCCGGTCCACCAAACGATGCGCCTGCGCCTGCGCACCTGTCCAAATGCGGCCCTGCGCCAGCGCTTGCATTTGGGCCACGTCCAGCTTGCGTGCTTGCGCTGCTTTGCCGATGAAATCGGTATAAACATGCTCAATACCTGACTGCACCAAAGCCTGAACGCGCGGCTCCAGTGCTTTGCGCGGATCGTAGGCACCGGCCAGCCAAGTGGTGCGGTAGCCATCCGTGTTCACACCCAGTTTGCGCATCAAGCCCTCCCCGGTGGGCAGCATGGCAAACACCCCAATAGAGCCTGTGATGGTGGACGCATCGGCCCACACCTGGTCAGCCGACATGGCCATCCAGTAACCGCCTGAGGCGGCCACGTCCCCCATGGAGACCACCACCGGCTTGCCCTTGTCACGTGCAATGCGCAGCTGGTCGCGAACCAACTCAGACCCAAAGGCGCTGCCGCCAGGTGAGTTGACGCGCAAAACGATGGCCTTGACCTCTTCATCCTCGGTCGCTGCGCGAATCAAATCGGAGGTGGAAAGCCCGCCGATCTTGCCCGCCGGAGCCCGGCCATCGCCAATCTCTCCCTGGGCCACGATGACCGCCAGATGCTCGCCTTTGACCGGTTGCTCATGCGCTCGCAGATAGTCCTTGAAGCCGACTTGGCGGAACGTCTGGCCGTCCTCGTCTTTGCCCACCGTGTCCATCAGCGTTTGACGCAAAGATTCGAAAGTCTGCAATTGGTCCACCCATTTCCAGTCCTTGACCAACTGGCCCGCATTCCCCTGCACAGCCTGCAACGCACCGGGCAAGCTGTCGATGTGTTGCACCACACTGCCGGGTGGCAGCTTGCGGGCTTGCTCAATGCCCTCGGTGTAAAGCTGCCACAAAGCGTCATACACATGCGCCTGCGCCTTCAACGCTTGCTCAGAAGCTTGGCTGAGGATGAACGGTTCGCCCGCAGACTTGTATTGCCCCACACGGATCAGGTTGGCCTCTATGCCCAGCTTGTCCAGCGCCTCTTTGTAGTAATTGCGTTGGCGGCCAAAACCTTCAATCAAAACCATGCCCATGGGATGCACGGCCACCTGAGTGGCATGTGCTGCCAAGTAAAACTGACGTTGGTCATAAGCCGCAGACCACGCCACAACAGGCTTGCCGGAGGTCTTGAACTGTTCAATGGCCCAGGCCGCTTCGCGCAAGGACGCCAAGCCCGCGCCCTTGAAGTCATCGAGTTTGAGCAGCACACGCTCAATGCGTGGGTCTTTCTGCGCCAAAGCCAGTGCCATCTGCAGATCACGCAAACGCACCGAATCGGTCGACGCGCCTTGCAACTCGCCCAAAACCTTGTCACGCAAGCCGCCAGGCGACTCTTCCACCAAGGCCCCTTTGAGGTCCAGCACCAACACCGTGTGGTCTGCGATGGTGACCCGGTCCGCAAAGTAAATGAACCACACCATGCCTGCGCCGTAAGCCAAGGCAAGCAAAACCAAACCCATTCGGAAAACCTGGACGAGCCAATCGGAGACCTTCAAAGTCATTCGATGCAAGGTTTGAAAAAAGCTGCCGAGAAAGGAAAACACGTGAAAAGCCTTGGGTTGAAAGTCACAAGCCATCTTACAGCCGGTCTGCGAGACCGCCATCCAGCCAACACCCGGCACAATGCACGGCATGGACTTCAAACCGCTCATCACCTTGCTGGCCATCGTCAACCCCTTGGCCATCGTTCCCTTCTTCATTCACTACACCCAAGACTTCAGCCGCGCGCAGCGCCAGCGCACCATCTTGGTGTCTGCAATGACCGCATTCATTGTGATTGCGATCAGCGCCTTGCTGGGCCTGCAAATTCTGGCATTTTTCGGCATCTCGCTGGCCAGCTTCCAGGTCGGCGGCGGCTTGCTGCTGCTGACTGCGGCTTTGTCCATGCTCAACGCCCAACCGGCCGAAGCCCGAGCCAACGCCGACGAGGTGCACGACGCCGAAGCCAAAGCCGCTGTGGGCGCCAGCATCGCCGTGGTGCCGCTGACCATCCCTTTGTTGACTGGCCCGGCCACCATGTCCACGGTGGTGATTTACGCCGAAAAAGCCAAAGACTTCGCCCAGCTGGGCACCTTGGTGGGCTACGGCGTGGTGATTGCGCTGGCCACCGCCCTGTGCTTTTCACTGGCCACGCCGATTGCCCGCATCCTGGGCAAAACCGGCATCAACGTCATGACGCGGCTGATGGGTTTGATCTTGGCGGCACTGGCTGTGGAAGTGATGGCGGACGGGCTGACCAAGTTGTTTCCGGTGTTGGCGAGAGGGGTTTGAAAAGGCTCAACCCTACAAGGGCAAAACGATGCCGACCACTGGCATGGCGAATCTACAACACTCTATTGCTTCCGGCCAAGTCGGGCGCATGGGGCCCAACACACGCATCACCGAGGGCACGATCAGCTTGTGAACAGGCGCCACAGGCAGCATGTTCAAACGCCCTAACACGTTGTGCATGTGCACCACCGTGCTCACTGTCAGAACAGCACAGCCGACCCGTCTCTGCAGTTTTGCGTCCCACGATTCACAGGCTCGGTGTTTTGGCCGACTTGCCCGACTCCGCGCCCACAGCCAAGGCCTTGCTCAGCCCAGGATTTCCCGGATAAAGCCGCAGGCCCAGCGCTTGCACGTCTTGGGCTTCTCTTGTTCTGTCCATGGCCTGCAACGCCATGGCCATGTTGGCATAAATCCTGGCTCTTGGGGTGTGGCGCACATGGCCTTGTGCCCAGTTGAGATAGGACTCAAGCTGTTCGGGGTCGCGCTTGAGCAGGCCCTCTTGCAATTGCAGTGTAAAAACGTTGTGTTCAACCCGACTCTGCCACGGCAGGGGGTTGACGATTTTTTGCAGCAAATGAATTTCGCTGCGGCCGTTGCGTTCGAACTCGGTCACCAACCAAGCGGTGTGTATGGCGGAGAGCATGAAAGGCACCACCACCAGAGGAAGCAAGACGGCAGCCAGTCGCATCAAGCTTTTGGGTTGGTAAACGGACTCTTTCCAGGAGCCAAGACCCGACGCTTGCCGGTCTTCTTCAACCTCCGCATCCATCACGTGAACCAGCAGCAGCAGCGCCCACCACAGTGCCACCGCATGGTAGAGGGGGTACTCGGTCTGGGTGTGGAGCAAGATGGGTGTCAACAGCGCCAGCAAGCCCATGCCTTTGAGCAAGCCTGCCTGGAAAACGCGCCACAGCAGCACCGCAGCCATCAGTAAAAAGCCCAGCATGGCCGCCATTCCGCCTTCGACCGCCCAATATAAAAACTCATTGTGCGGATGATCTACATTTTCGGCAATCGGCGACAATTGCGGCTGCAGCATCATTTTGGTTGCGTATTCATTCAAAAATGTAATTTCAAATGCCCCGTAGCCCCAGCCTGCCCATGGGGCTTGGGCTATCAAATTCGCGGCATGTGCCCAGTAAAGCACCCTGATGCCGCCGGATTGGTAAATTTCCAGACCGCGTTGGGTGGTGTCCTCAGGCGAAAAACCCAAAGCAATGGCCACGCCCAGCGCCACCAGGACAAAAATCATCCACTGTCTTTGGCGCAGCAGTTGGGGTGCCAGCAAGAGCAAGGCCAGCAAGCCGCCCAACATGCCGACCCGGGACTGCAGGGCGGTGAGCAACAGGCTTGCCGCCAGAACCACGCCATAACGCAAGGCCTTGAGCCAGACTTGGCCATCGTTTCGTAATTGAAGCCAACTGGCCAAGGCCAAACCCGTGGCCATGAAGGTCGCCATCACATTGGGCTGTTGAAAAATCCCATGGGGTCGGTTGGACTTCGTGTCATAGCCCATCCAGTTGCCCGGCTCAAGCAGGTAAAACTGGACCAATCCCAGCAGCGCCTCCAAGGCCACCGCCCCCAACAACAAGTGCAGCCATTTATCGCGGCCAGAGCGGCTCAGTGGCCACTGGTAAAGGCAAAACAAAAACAGCAAGCCAGCCATCAAACCCAAGAGCCGGGGCAGGGCATGTGCTTTCAATTCGAAGCCCGGATAAAGCATGGGCAAGAGCAATAAAAAAGCGCCCATCCACAAGCCCTTTTGCAAGGTGCTGAAGGTCAGGTTTCCTTTTTGCGTGACCGTCCAAAGTCCCAAGCCTATGGTCAAGCTGGCAAAGATCCAGCCCCACGCATTGAATGGCATGTACAGTCCTTGGCCGCCTGGGTTGCTCATGGATAAATGCATACCCATCAGCCAGTACAAAATGGAAACAATCGCAAACAGCTTCTTAGTAGAGGTCATTTTTTAGTGCAAATTGAAGGATGAGACGGCTCTTCGGACGCTGAGCGCCCTTAGCCCAACACACGCATCACCGAGGGCACGATCAGCTTGTGCATCAGGCTGGTTTTCGATCAGGGTGAAAATGCCGATGCGGTCCCCCGGTTGGTATTCGTCCAGCGGTTTGTCTGAATTGAATCCACCCAAATGCCCAAGGTCCTTGAGCCCAAGCCGGGCCACCACCCGATTGCGCAGCGACATGAGCCCATTGACCCATGCCGGCGTGGCCTGCGCTGCTTTTAAAAAATATTCCAACGCGCACAAACCTGGATCAGCAGGCTCGACCGACCAAGCATCACGAAAATGCGCGCCCGGCAAACGGCGGGCGATCAAGCTGCCTTCGAGCACACGACTTGCAAAAACCGCACTCATTGAATCACCTGCACCAGACGATCCCAACGCGGCATCCAGTTGCCCAAGATGTCGGCCGACACCAGCACGTGGTGCGCTAGGCCGATCAGCAAATGGCGCGGCACCATGCCGAAAAAACGCGAATCGGCGCTGTTGTCCCGGTTATCGCCCAGAAAGAAGTATTGACCTGGCGGCACCCGCACCGGGCCAAAACTGCGCAACGCATTCAGCTCAGGCAAAACCTGCACCGCACGCTCATGACCGGCCACGCGTTCGCGGGCCTGGATGGCGGCTGTGGTCTGCCCGCCGCCCAGCGGCTCGGTCACGGCCACCGGAGCCAGGTATTCAGACGCTGCGCCATTGAGGTAGAGCACTGCGTTGCGCATCTCGACCACATCGCCAGGCACCGCCACCAGCCGCTTGATCATGCGCACGCCATCTTTGGGCGAGGTGAATGTGACCACATCCCCGCGCTGCGGCTCACCCAACGGGGCGACCACCACATCGGTCAAAGGCAGCTTGAAGTCATAAGCCAGGCGATTGACCAGCACCACATCGCCTTCAAGCAAAGTCGGGCGCATGGAGCCAGATGGGATGGGGTTCCAGTCGGCCACGGCCAAGCGGAAAAAGCCAAAGCAGCACAGGAACAGGATGAAGCTGCGATTTGTTTTGATCCAGGTTTGCATGCTCGGGCCTCGTGAATGACAGGGACATAGAACTTATTTATTCAATAAATGCCCATGTTCACCTTGAAATTTTAACAGTTGCAAACCCTGGCTTTTGCAGGTGGCTGCAACCGCTGCTGTTGGCAGGCGGGTCTGCTGACGCATTTGCAAGCTCAAGGCTTGCAACTGCCCGCCCAACTGGTCGGCACCAGCGCAGGAGCCGCCATCGCGGCATCGCTTCTGACGGGCAGCACGATGACCGCGCTCAAGGCGTGTCAAAAGTTTTATGCCGCCAATGCCCAATTGTTGGACTGGCGTGGGCTCAAACGGCTCCAATTGAACTTCGCCCATCAAACGGTTTATCCCGCATGGCTCGCCGCTTTTGTGCACGAGGGCAACTTCAAAACGCTCCAGACAGCGCCCAGTCAATTGCTGGTCGCGGTGACCCGTCCCGCCAAGGCTCTGGGTCTCATGGGCAGTGTTGCCGCTGGTTCTCTGGCTTATCTCATTGACAAAAAGCTGTTTCACAACATCCACCCGGCTTTGCCTCGCTTTTTGGGTCTGCGACAAGCGTTCTTTGCATTGCGCGACTGCGCCACTGTGCAAGAAGCACAAGCCATCCTGAGGGCCGCTGCAGCGGCACCGCCCTTCATGTCCGGTGTTCGCCTTCAAGGCCAATGGGCTTTTGATGGGGGCTACACCGACAACGCCCCGATTCCTGCGCAAACCCCCCAAGAAAAATCAACCACACTGGTCTTGTTGACCCGGCACTACCCCGACAAACCCGCTTTGTTCAAAGCAGATGGCCGAACTTACTGGCAACCCAGCCGCAAAGTTCCGGTCTCCACCTGGGACTGCCGCCCGGGCACCACCGTGGAAGATGCGTTTGCACTGGGGCAAAAAGACGCACGCTTGGCGTTGGCAAAAGTTTTAGTTTGCTAAATACTGCATGCCAATACACGCTGGCCTCTTTGAAAAAAAGCTCTTCTTGCCAAATTTTGCCAATTTCACTGTCCTGAGCGGATGAGCACCATGAACATTTCCTTGCCCGAAACCTTGAAAACTTTTGTGGATACCCAGATCAGCCAGCGCGGTTACGGCACCAGCAGCAAATATGTCCGGGAGCTGATCCGTAAGGATCAGGATCGGCTGCAATTGCCTGAAAAACTCCTAACCGGGGTCAGTTCTGCCCCGACTGTGCCGGTCGATCTGGCCTAATTTGACCGCCTGCGTGAACAGGTTCGTCAGCCCTCACGCTCAACAACACACCCGTGAAATCCAAACCGGTCGTTCCCCTTGAACAGGCCACGAGGGATGCGCAAGAAGCCATTTCTTTTTCCAAGAGGCGTCAGACTGACGAACAGACCTCAAACGCACCATCGTGTCAAACCCCAAAACCCCCAGCCAGTCCTTCACGCAAACAAGCCACCAAGGCCGTCACCGCCCGGGGCACGTGCGGCGCATACGGCCGGATGGCGTAGATGGTTTCGGCGAAGGCGCCCACGGGTTTCCAATCGGGCAGAACCCGCACCAGCTGCCCCTTGCGCAGTTCGGCCTGGGCGCTGAAGTCGGGCATGAGGGCGATGCCTGCGCCGGTCAAGGCCGCTTCTCTCAGAGCCTCGCTGTTGTTGGCGGCAAAGTTGCCACTCACGGGCACGGTGATGCGCTCGAAAGTGTTCGACCTGGGTTCAGAAGCCGCGTCTGAAGCGGGTTCTGAAACTGGACTCGGCTCGAAAGTCCAAGCCGGGGTGTCTTGCGAACGGGGGTAATGCAGGCAGTTGTGGGTTTGCAGCTCGGCAGGTGTGGTCGGTCGGCCATGCTGTTTCAGATAAGCCGGGGTGGCCACCAGCACCGACTCGGTCGCGCACAGCGCCCAGGCCACATGCGTGTCGGGCGGGCGGGCGGTGTGGCGAATGGCCAGGTCGTAGCCTTCGGTGGCCAAGGCGCTCAGCCGGTCGGACAAGTCCAGCTCGATGCGCACTTCGGGGTAGTCTTTCAAAAAAGCGGCGAACAAGGGCACCAGTTGCTGGCGGGCCAGCGCCACCGGGGCGGTCACGCGCAGCAAACCGCTGGGCTGCTCGGCCAAATCGCGCACTTGCGCAAAGCTTTGCTCGATCAGCTCAAACGAGGCGCGGGTGTCGTCCACCAGCTTTTGCCCGGCTTCGGTCAGGCGCAGGCTGCGGGTGGTGCGCTGCACCAGGGTGACTTTGGCGGCGCGCTCCAGCTCGGCGATGCGCTGACTCATGGCGGCTTTGCTCACGCCCAGGCGAGAGGCGGCAGCGGTGTAACTGCCTTGCTGGGCCAGCACGCTCAGCCAGTGCAGGTGCGTCCAAAGGGTGTTGATTTTTTTGTCTTCCATGCAAGCATTGTTCATTATTTTTAACAATCAATTCATTTTCGAGCTCTTGTAGCGGGTGAAGGGGGTGCCTACACTTATCAGCTCAGGACATGGATTGCCACGCTTCGCTCGCAATGACCTTGATGCGATTGATAAGGCTGTGACGCTGGTGACGCTGGTGACGCTGGTGACGCTGGTGACGCTGGTGACGCTGGTGACGTTGGTGACGTTGGTGACGTTGGTGACGTTGGTGACGTTGGTGACGTTGGTGACGTTGGTGAGGGTGATGCTAGCGCCCCCCTGTCTCGTCATTGCGAGCGAAGCGCGGCAATCCAGCAAAGGGCGCTGACTCAGGCATCCCCTGTGCGAACCGCCATGCAGCCCAAACCACCAACCATCCAGGAGATCAACATGCGCATCACCCCCATCGGCCATTACATCAACGGCCAAGTCGCCGCAGGCGCTTCGGGCCGCAGCCAACCCGTCACCAACCCCGCCACCGGTGCTGTCACCGGCAGCGTGGCCCTGGCCAACAGCGCCGAAGTGGCCCAAGCCGTGGCCGCTGCGCAAGCGGCGTTTCCCGCTTGGGCCGACACACCGCCGCTGCGCCGCGCCCGCGTGATGTTCAAGTTCCTCGAACTGCTGAACCAACACAAAGACGAGTTGGCGCACATGATCACCGCCGAGCACGGCAAAGTGTTCACCGACGCGCAAGGCGAAGTCTCGCGCGGCATCGACATCGTGGAATTTGCCACCGGCATTCCGCAGCTGCTCAAGGGCGACTTCACCGACCAGGTGTCCACTGGCATCGACAACTGGACCTTGCGCCAGCCGCTGGGCGTGGTGGCCGGCATCACGCCCTTCAACTTCCCCGTCATGGTGCCCATGTGGATGTTCCCGGTGGCCATTGCCGCGGGCAACACCTTCATCCTCAAACCCAGCCCAACCGACCCCAGCGCATCGCTGTTCATGGCCGAGTTACTCAAAAAAGCCGGTTTGCCCGACGGTGTGTTCAACGTGGTGCAGGGCGACAAAGAAGCCGTGGACGCGCTGCTGGAGCACCCCGATGTGAAGGCCATCAGCTTTGTGGGCTCCACACCGATTGCCAATTACATCTACGAAACCGGCGCGCACCACGGCAAGCGCGTGCAAGCCCTGGGCGGCGCGAAAAACCACTTGGTCGTCATGCCCGATGCCGACATCGACCAAACCGTGGACGCCTTGATTGGCGCGGGTTACGGCTCGGCCGGTGAGCGCTGCATGGCCATCAGCGTGGCGGTGTTGGTGGGCGATGTGGCCGACAAAATTTTGCCCAAGCTGATTGAGCGCACCAAGGCGCTGCAAGTGCTCAACGGTGAAAACCTGGCCGCTGAAATGGGCCCCATCGTGACCGACGCGGCGCGTCAGCGCATCAAGGGCTACATCGACGCGGGCGTTGCTGAAGGCGCGAAGATGCTGGTCGATGGCCGCGAGTTTGACTGCGCGAAGGCTGGTGCCGGTTGCGACAACGGTTTCTGGCTCGGCGGCACGCTGTTTGACCACGTGAGCACCGACATGAAAATCTACAAAGAAGAAATCTTTGGCCCGGTCTTGAGCTGCGTGCGAGTGCCCGACTTTGCCACCGCCGTGCAGATCATCAATGATCACGAGTTCGGCAACGGTGTGAGCTGCTTCACCCGCGACGGCAACGTGGCGCGTGAGTTTGCGCGCCGCATTCAGGTGGGCATGGTCGGCATCAACGTACCGATTCCCGTGCCCATGGCCTGGCACGGCTTTGGCGGCTGGAAGCGCTCGCTGTTTGGCGACATGCACGCTTACGGCGAAGAGGGCGTGCGCTTTTACACCAAGCAAAAGTCGATCATGCAGCGCTGGCCTGAGAGCATTGGCAAGGGGGCTGAGTTCGTGATGCCCACGGCCAAGTAAGCCCCCCGTCACTGCGAGCGCAGCGAAGCAGTCCACTCGGCTAGTCGCACCTCTGTGGCGGGTCTGGGCTGGGGCGGAGGGCAGCGCTCATGTCCCCCGGACCGGGCATTGCCCAGTCCTACTCCTTGACTTCGCTTCGCCCTCCGCCCCAGCTCAGGCCTGGTGGTTGCAGCCGCACCATCCCCCGGACCGGCGCCCCGGTCCAGCGAGCTAAGTACTCCCCGCGCGGCGAGCGCCGATTCACCTCTCAAGCCAAGCCGAATACTCCAACGGCCGAATCCCAAACCGCACCGCATTGCCCGCATGCAGCGCCGCAAATTCGGCCAGCACCAGCGCAGTGAATTGTGGGTGTTCGTCTGGTGGCACCGAGTCGGGGATCTTGCTTTTCACCGCTTGCTCGTTGGCGGCTTCGCCCTGGCGCACGATGGCGGCGACCACTTCGGCCAGGGCCTGCCGGTGGCGCAGCCGAAAGGTGTCGGGCGGCACCAGGGTCTGCTGAATGGCCACGTACTGTTGGCACGAGCGTTCATAGGCCCACACAAACACGTCGCGCAGCAGCTCCACGCGGTTGAGTTCGTACACACCCAGCATGGCGTTCACATAGGCCAGTTGCGGCACGTCTATGAAGGACAGCGGGCACAGGTTGTGGCGGATGAAGGGGATGTTGGCCGCCAGCCGCGACACGCGTTTGTTCACGTCTTCAAACGGCTGCAAGTAGGGCAGGTGCACCATCAAAAAGAAGGCTTGCTCAAACGGGTCGGCAATCTCGGCGGCCATCTGCACCACGATGCCCAGCAACTCCTCCAGCCGCTGGGGCAGCGCCAGCGGCAGGTAAACACTGCCGCCGATCTCCACCGGGCGGCGGCGCACGCGGCCCACGGCGGTGGGGTCGGCCATCAGGCCGTCCGACAAAAAAGCGTGCAGCGCGATCACGGTGTTGGTCTGCACATGGGCGTTGTCGAGGCTGAGCACCAGGTATTCGATGGCCTGTTTGTGGTTCAGGATCATCTGCGTTTCCAGCGCGTCCTTGCCTTCGGCGGCCTGGCCAAACGCGATCAACCGCTCGGTGTCTAGGCGGCTGTAGGTGTTGCCTTCCAGTTGCGACGAGGCCCAAGACAGGTCGATCAGCAAGCGGTTGAGCATGTCCCGGGCGAAAGTGCCCGCAGGGGTTTGCTCGGCGGGCGAGCGGCCCATGGCGTGCAGCTGCTCGCGCAAGCCCTGCGGCAAGTAGGCGGTCTGGTTGGGCTGGTATTGCTCCAAGAACGACTGCCGGTAAGCCACCGGGCTGCGCAGGTGGCGCGGCTGGGTGACGTAGGCGCGGACCTCGGCCCCAGCCACCGACACGAGCAGGTCATCTGGCGGCGGGGCTGTGCGCCAAATGGCCTCTGGCTCTTGTGCGCGTATGACGGCTGATGCCGCGCGGCGGTAACGCGCCGTGCGGCGATCGCCCAGCATCTCGATGCGTTGCTGCGCCACCAGCAAGGCCAAACGCCGCTGCAGGGTGCGGCGGTGGATCGGGGCACCCCATTGCTGCGCGATGCTGTCAATGCCCACACCATCAGGGGCAATGACTATGAGTTCGAGCAAGCTGTCCAGCTCTTGGGCGGGGGTCAGGCGTGGCATGAGGCGGGCTTTGAAGTGGCGGGCGGTTTGCGACAATTAAGTGTCGCAAACCATTTTATGCGACACATGAATTGTCGTAAAGCCTTGTTTTTACGCCCTTATGCGCCTGCTCTTTGGTCGAAACACCCTCACAAGGCGGCTTCTGGCTGGGCGGCACGCTGTTTGACCATGTGAGCACCGACATGAAGATCTACAAAGAAGAAATTTTTGGCCCCTCTTGAGTTGCGTGCGCGTGAGTGACTTCGCCACCGCCGTGCAGATCATCAACGACCACGAGTTCGGCAAGGGCGTGAGCTGCTTCACCCGCGACGGCATCATGCAGCGCTGGCCAGAGAGCATCGGCAAAGGCGCTGAGTTTGTGATGCCGACAGCGAAATGCGCTTCGTTCAATAGAATAATTTTCTCTTATAAACTCCCTCAAAAAGGGAGTTTTATGGAGCGCCTCTCGACCTTGTTGGATCCCGCAAGCACAGAATTTTCATACCGACACGCATTGGTTCGTCTGTGGGTCCTGGCCAGCGACGATTTCACTCTTAACCGTTGGGAACAGCTCAACAAGCAAGACAACTTCGGCCAGGCCTACGGGGTTTTTCTCGACCAAATCCAGGGTGAAAAAAGCATCAGCAAAGCGTCCATTGAAGCTTCACCCTTGGCCCTGATTCGTGCGCTCGACGACTACCTTGCCAGCACCCGGCAGCCCTCGTCGCAATCCACACGCGCGAATCAATTCACACACCCCTTTGAAGAAAGTGAAAAAGCTTACTGGCTCATCCCTGTGACCTTGGCGACACGCCGGACCGCCCGCATGGATCACCAGCCCGTTCGCCCTGCCCGCTGGTTTCTCCATCACACCGTACTTCCCACTCGCACCGCATTCGGCATCGACGTGTCTGTCCAAAGTAGCCGTTCACAACTTGACTCGACGCTGAGCCAACTACTGAGCCAAGCCGAGTGCGCTCTGCGTGTCTGGATTGCCCATTTTGACGACGATGCCGATGTGCAATGGGACAGGCGTCGCAGTCCTGTTCAAAATTGGCGCTGCATGGCCGTCGTGCCACACGAGACTCGGCAAGCTTCCCTGTTGCGCACATTGCAAACGGCCCAAAGCGAGGGTGCCCACGTCGTGGTGTTTCCAGAATTCACCCTTGACCTCGCGCATCGAGAGCAGCTGGCTACGCATCTGCGCCAAACGACTGAAAGCTCAATTCAATTGGTGGTTGCAGGTGCATTCCACGAACCCGTCAAAGCAGGCGCTGACCTGCCTGCCTACAACACGGCCCCTGTTCTGAATGGCAACGGTAAGTGCTTGTTCAGCCACCGCAAACTGCGCATTTATGGCAATGACCAAGATGGCGCTGAATATGTGGACGTTGGCAATACATTGACAGTGCTCGTCACGCCCATCGGCTGCATGACCGTACTGATTTGCAAAGACTTTCTGGACGAAGACCCACGCGTTGACAACCTCCTGGCCGAAGTCCCTGTCGATTGGGTTTGGGTTCCCAGCTATGGCAATGAAAGCACGCTCAAACGCCACAAAGAACGCGCCTACAAATTGGCCACATTGACCACGGGCACATCCAGCGCTGTGGCCCAGACGCAAAACACCGCCACGAAGGAGTCCGACCCAATCCGGAGCCATTTGCCAGGCTTCGGCCACCAAGCGGGCGAGACAACGCCCACTGATGTGTCATGCACAGGCTCGTTGGTGGTATTTCGACTGAAGCAGCAATCCAAACCCCAAGGCCCCAGCCTGACGCGCGTTAAGTGATATAAACCGTTAGAAACTGAATTAGAATTCCAGACCCCGTCGATTTATATTGGTTTACAAATGAACTGGCTCCACATTCACGCTGATGACTTGATTGAACGTGTTGAACCCGCAGAAGCCTTGGCACAGTTGCGACAGCAATCGCGACTTAGCCCAGAGGAAACCAGCAAGCTCGACATCTACCTGCATCATTGGGCACTGTTGGTACTTCAACGCAGCGATGACCCTGTGGGCGTGCAAGAAGTGCTGACTTTGACTGAAATTGCACAAGACTTGGCACCCAAGGGGGTCGAAGGTCAAACCGTACAGCAGCGTTGGGGGGCCTTTGCAGACTTGCTCGAAGGCAAGCGCAAACAACTGCAAGCCAGACAAGACAAGCCCCCTGTTCAACTCAAGCAGCAAGACGCCATCTTGCAGCGCATTGGCCAGTCACTGGAGGGCCGCATCAAGCAGTCCGACCTCAAGGATCACTTGCAATTGAGCAAAGGCCGTGTCAGCCAAATTCTGGGCTTGCTCGAATCGCGCTCGCTCATCACGCGGCAACGCGAGGGCAAAGAAAGCTGGGTGAGGCTCACCCAAGCCAACATCACACCCGCCACGCCTGTGCAAAACAACGCAGGCTCTTTTCAGATCGCTCCACACATTGGCCGCGCCGTGTTTGCAGGCCTAAAAGCCGCCTGAGAAAGACCCCCCATGCGCCCCGCCGTCATCAGCTTCTACAGTTACAAAGGCGGCGTAGGTCGCACCCTGCTCGCCGCCAACATGGCGGTCGGTCTGGCCCGCGAGGGCAAAACCCTGCTGTGGGACATGGATGTAGAAGCCCCTGGCCTGCACAACATCCAAGCCTTGCGCACCACTGGGGGCATCCAAGCAGGTTTTTTTGACTGGTTACTGGACTGGCAAAAAAACAAACTGCGCCAGCCCGGCCCCAAAGACTTGGCGCAACTGAGCCAACTGCTGAAAGCCACGCCCTTTAGCCAATTGTTCATCCTGCCCGCACACGGTGATGAGGCAGACCCCGCACAAATGTATTTCGACATCGATTGGGGGCAACTGCTGGGTGGCGATCCTCCGCCTGCCCGCGATCTCTTCAACGCCTTGCTTGAATACCTAGGGCAAGAGGGCTTTCGGCATGTCTTGATCGACACCCGCACCGGCTTGACCGACTTGGGCGCTTTGCTGGCCGGGGTTTTGCCCGACGCCACCGTGATGGTCGGCGGCTACGGTCATCAAAACCTCAAGGGGCTGGGCAAAGTGCACCAAGCCTTGAAACAATTGAACCACAGACTGCGCCCCAGCAACACCGTCCTGCGTCTATTTCCGGTGGCCTCACCCATTCCCCAAGACAACCCCGACACCGTGGCTAAGGGCCGCCAAGACTGGAGCGAAGCCTTTGGCATCCCCGATCTGACTTCAGTGCGCGAAATCCGCTACGACATCACCTTGCCATTCAGCGAAGCGCTGCTGATCACCCAAAGCGAACGCGGCATCGCCAAAGACTACGACCGCATTTACCGCGACCTTTCGCAATTTGCAGACACCGTGCTGGCCACAGAAGCTGCCGAACAGGCCGCACAAAATGTCCGCCCGGACATTTTTGAACGCGACCCTTCCGACCCACGGGCTTCCAGAGCCGCACAGGGCAAGCGTTTTGAAGACCGCGTGGCCGACCTGCTGCGCTTGCTGGGTTACAGCGTCGAGCGTGAACAACTCATTGGCCCCGACAGGGTGGACTTGATCGCCCGCATCGATTCAGGCATAGACACATTGACCTATTTTGTGGAATGCAAAGACCATAAAAATGCGGTCTCCAAAGAGGTCATTGACCTGTTGGGCCTTTGGTTGAACAAGCCATCAGCCCAAACCATGCATGCACGGGGCATGGTGGTGGCGAATGCGTTTTCACCTGCGGCCATGGCCAGCGCCAAAGACCAGGGCATCAAAACCGCCACACCACAAGACCTAGAGCGGCTCCTTCTGGACTTTGACAAATACCTGTTCCAACTGGTGGCCGACTTCGAACAAACGCCACTGGCCAGCAGCTATGTAACGCAACGCACGCAGCCCGAGCAGCGTCGCGCCCAAAAGGACGAGGACTCAAAAGAAAGCGACGCAACAACCCACATTGAAGACTTGGTCGAGCACGGCATAGAGTGGGCCAATGGCCGCGACAGCCGCCTGTGGATTTTGCTGGGCGACTACGGCACCGGCAAAACCGCCTTCACGGACAAACTGGCCTATGAGCTGTCCAAGCGCGCGCGGCAAGACAGCGCTGCGCCTGTACCTCTGCGCGTGAGCCTGCGCGACTTCCCCAACAAAGTCAAACTGGACGAACTGCTGGCCGAGCGCTGGCTGCAAGCCACTGGGCAACGCAAAGACCCGCGCGTGCTGCTGCATCTGATCCAACGCGGGCGCATCGTGCTGATTTTTGATGCCTTTGACGAAATGGGCATCGCCACGGCGGGGCGCAGTGTGGTGGACCAATTTCGCATGCTGGTCGGCATCACCGCCACACCGGGCGAAACGGCCATGGGCAACCGCGTGCTCATCACTTGCCGCGAACAATTTTTCAAAGACCACGGCGATGCACTGCAAGCGGCCATCGGTGAACAAGACCGGATCAGCACCTCGGCCTTGCTGGATGTGGCACAACGCTTTGATGGCGTCATTCACACCGTGGCCACTTTCACGCCAGATCAAGTGCGTCAATTTTTGGTGCTGCGACTTGGTCCAGCCAAGGGCGAGGAGGCGCTGCAGTTTTTAGCAAAGCAGCACCTGATGGCGCTGGGCGACCGGCCCCAGTTGCTGGACATCATCATCGCCAGCCTGCCTGCGCTGCAAGAGCGCCAAGCCCGCAGCGGTGAAACCCTGAGCACAGGGGCGCTCTACCAAACTTACACCAACAAATGGTTGGAAGACCCCCAGCTCAAACCCGTCGAGCGGCAAAGCAGCAGCGAGATGCTGCGCAGCGTGCTCGAAGAGTTGGCCTTGCTGCTGTGGCAGCGCGTGGGTAACCGCATTCACTACGGCGACCTGTTTGCCCTGGTCAAACAGCGGGTGGACTTGCGCGGCCAACTCGACCCCACCCAACTCGACGTGGAGCTGCGCACCGCCGCCTTTTTGTCGCGCACGCCCGATGGTTTGTACGGGTTTTCGCACCGCAGCTTTTTAGAATTTTTTCTGGCCCGGCGTCTTGAGCATGCGGTCTGCCATGCGGCATTGGCTGCTGTGGCGCAAGTGCTGGACATCCCACGCCTGTCTGTCGAAACCACCCAATTCCTGCACGACTTGGTGCCCCTCAACGACGGTGACAAGCGCGAGGCCATGAAGGCCTCCATCCGGGGCTTGCTTGAACCCGCCACAGAAAGCATGAGCGCCAACACCCGGGTCAATGCCTTGTGGCTGGGCTACCAGTTGGCCCATCTGGCGGCTGGAGACGACGCTACCGCCATCCGCGCCAACATGGCCGACTGGATCCCAGAGTCGGCCCATCTGGCGGGCTTGGATTTGAGCGACATGCGCTTGACCTTGCTGGTCGCACCGCGTGCCGATTTGCGCCGCAGCCAACTGACACGCTGTGCACTCGGGGGGGCCGATTTGAGGGGCGCATTATTGGAGAATGCCGACCTGCGTCACGCCCTTCTGATGAACGCCAATTTGAGCGACAGCCAGATGCAGGGCGTCAATGCCAGCGACTGCAAGGCCCCCCATGCCAACCTGACTGGGGCCAAGGCCACAGACTCTCTGTGGCTCAATGCCGATTTGCAACACGCGGTTTTAGAGGCCACCGATTTCACCCACGCCGACCTGCGGGCCGCGCATTTGGCCCACTGTCAAGGTCACCCCGTTCTCGGTCAAGCCCGCACCCAGGGCCTGACCGCCCGCCACGCCCACCACGCCCGACACGCCCACAACTGGCCTGCCAGTGCACACACACTGACCACCCCCCCCTTTGCGCACTTGGCTCTGGCACCCACCACAGGGCACGTGGGCTACGTTCGCAGCGTGGCCTTCAGCCCCAACGGCCAGCACATCGTCAGCGCTGGCAGTGATGGCATGCTGCGCCTGTGGGACGCGGCCACCGGCCAAAGCCTGCGGGTCTTGGAGGGCCATCAAGGCGCGGTTCTGAGCGTGGCCTTCAGCCCCAAGGGCCAGCACATCGTCAGCGCTGGCCGTGACGGCACGCTGCGCCTTTGGAACGCGGCCACCGGCCAGAGCCTGCGGGTTTTGGAAGGCCATCAAGGCGGGGTTCAAAGCGTGGCCTTCAGCCCCAAGGGCCAGCACATCGTCAGCGCTGGCAATGACGGCAAGCTGCGCTTGTGGGACACGGCCACCGGCCAAAGCCTGCGGGTTTTTGAGGGCCATGAAGGTGGGTTTTTAGGCGTAGTTCTGAGCGTGGCCTTCAGCCCCAAGGGCCAGCACATCGTCAGCGCTGGCAGTGATGGCAGGCTGCGCCTGTGGGACGCGGCCACCGGCCAAAGCCTGCGGGTTTTTGAGGGCCACCAAGGCGCGGTTCTGAGCGTGGCCTTCAGCCCCAATGGCCAGCACATCGTCAGCGCTGGCAGTGATGGCAGGCTGCGCCTGTGGGACGCGGCCACCGGCCAAAGCCTGCGGGTCTTGGAGGGCCACCGAGGCGCGGTTCTGAGCGTGGCCTTCAGCCCCAAGGGCCGGCACATCGTCAGCGCTGGCCGTGACCGCACGCTGCGCCTTTGGGACGCGGCCACCGGCCAGAGCCTGCGGGTTTTGGAAGGCCATCAAGGCGCGGTTCTGAGCGTGGCCTTCAGCCCCAAGGGCCAGCACATCGTCAGCGCTGGCGATGACCGTACCCTGCGCCTGTGGGACGCGGCCACCGGGCAAAGCCTGCGGGTTTTTGAGGGCCACCAAGGCGCGGTTCTGAGCGTGGCCTTCAGCCCCAAGGGCCAGCACATCGTCAGCGCTGGCGATGACCGTACCCTGCGCCTTTGGGACGCGGCCACCGGGCAAAGCCTGCGGGTTTTTGAGGGCCATCAAGACTGGGTCCAAAGCGTGGCCTTCAGCCCCAAGGGCCAGCACATCGTCAGCGCTGGCGATGACGGCACGCTGCGCCTCTGGGACGCGGCCACCGGCCAATGCCTGCGGGTTTTGGAGGGTCACCAAGGCGCGGTTCTGAGCGTGGCCTTCAGCCCCAAGGGCCAGCACATCGTCAGCGCTGGCGATGACCATACGCTGCGCCTGTGGGACACGGCCACCGGCCAAAGCCTGCGGGTTTTGGAGGGCCACCAAGGTGGGGTTCAAAGCGTGGCCTTCAGCCCCAAGGGCCAGCACATCGTCAGCGCTGGCCGTGACGGCACGCTGCGCCTGTGGCAAACCGATGGGCAGGAGTTGCTGCGCCTGCGCGCTGGAGCCAACACGCCCAGCATGCAGTCCCACATGCTGGCGCAATCTGGCGGGGCATGGGTGGCCTTGGATTTTCGTCAAGACCCGCGAGGGCTGTGGTCGGGCCAAGGCGATGTGGTGGACACGGTGCGTTATGTGGACAGCACCGAGCTGACCCTGCCCTGGCCTTGGGTGCCACGCTACTGGCGTGCCAGCGATCTGCCCGAAATGCGCGCAGATGACTCCCTTCTGGCGCACCAGCAGGCACAATCGCCAGATTGAAAATGCTGAGCACCCATGAACAACAACAGCTTTGACTACATCATCATCGGCGCGGGCACGGCCGGCTGTTTGTTGGCCAACCGCCTGAGTGCCGACCCCAGCAAGCGCGTTTTGCTGGTGGAGGCGGGTAAAAAGGACAACTACCACTGGATCCACATCCCGGTGGGTTACCTGTATTGCATTGGCAACCCGCGCACCGACTGGCTGTACCAGACCGAGCCTGCCGAAGGCCTGAATGGCCGCAGCCTGCGCTACCCGCGCGGCAAAGCCTTGGGCGGTTGCAGCAGCATCAACGGCATGATTTACATGCGCGGCCAGTCGCGCGACTACGAACATTGGGCCGAGGTCACGGGCGACGAGGCTTGGCGCTGGCAAGCGTGCTTGCCGGACTTCAAAGCGCACGAAAACCACCACAAGCTTGACGCCACGATGCCGCATGAGTTTGCCCGTCAACACGGCGGAGATCGCGCTGCCTATGCCCAATTGCACGGCCATGGTGGCGAGTGGCGCATCGAAAAGCAGCGCTTGCGCTGGGACGTGTTGGACGCTTTTGCCCAAGCGGCGGTGCAGGCCGGGATTGCGGCCACGCCCGACTTCAACAGCGGCAACAACGAGGGCGTGGGTTACTTTGAGGTGAACCAAAAAGACGGCTGGCGCTGGAATGCGTCCAAGGCGTTTTTGCGCCCCGCCCAGCAGCGCCCCAACCTGACCATATGGACCGAAACCCGGGTGCAAGCCCTGCAGCTGGCCCCCCAAGCCGATGGCCAAATGCGCTGCGTGGGCGCCAAGCTGCTGCGCCAAGCGCAGACCCTGAACGTGAGTGCCCAAGCCGAGGTGATTCTGAGCGCGGGCAGCATCGGCTCGGTGCAGATTTTGCAGCTCTCGGGCATTGGCCCTGCCGCGCTGCTGCGGGACAAAGGTGTGCCGGTGTTGGTCGATCTGCCCGGCGTGGGTGCCAACTTGCAAGACCATTTGCAAATCCGCACGGTGTACAAAGTGCGCAACACCACCACCCTCAACACCTTGGCCAACAGCCTGTGGGGCAAGGCCAAGATCGGGCTGGAATACGCACTCAAGCGCAGCGGCCCCATGAGCATGGCACCCAGCCAGCTGGGGGCCTTCACCCGCAGCGATCCGGGCCGGGCCTGGCCCAACATCCAGTACCACGTTCAGCCGCTGAGCCTGGACGCCTTTGGCGAGCCGCTGCACAGCTTTCCGGCCATCACGGCCAGTGTGTGCAACCTCAACCCCACCAGCCGGGGCACGGTGCAAATCAAGACCCCGCACTTTGAAGACGCCCCTGCGATAGCACCCAACTATTTGGCCACCCCAGAAGACCGACAAGTGGCTGCCGACAGCCTGCGCGTGACGCGCCGGATCATGGCGCAAACGGCCATGGCGCCCTTCTCGCCCGAAGAGTTCAAGCCCGGCGTTCAGTACCAAACCGACGAAGAGCTGGCCAAGCTGGCAGGGGACATTGCCAGCACCATCTTTCACCCGGTGGGCACCACCCGCATGGGGCGCGATGACGACCCGATGGCGGTGGTCAATGCGCGGCTGCAGGTGCGCGGCGTGGCCGGTCTGCGCGTGGTCGACGCCGGCGTCATGCCCACCATCACCAGCGGCAACACCAACAGCCCCGTGCTCATGCTGGCTGAAAAAGCGGCGCGCTGGCTTGTCGAAGACGCAGCCTAAGTTGTGCCAGCCTTGACCCGCTGAACACATCAAAGCGCGCATGAAGCCCACGCAAAAATCCGCAATCTGAAGTCTTACTGCCTCAAAGTTTTTCAGGGATTTCCCCAAAATCGGGAAATCCCTGAGCCCCTTGGGGCTCTGGCTCACTTACATTTCAGGCACTCGGTGCAAGCAGTATCTGCATCTTGAGGGCCGAGGAGACAAAGCAGCCCAAGAACTCGAACCAGATACAGCATCCAAACGAGGTGTGATTTTTTCAAAGCGTCGCGCAAGCGGCGCTTTTTTTTGCCCGCTTTTTTGCCCGCTTTTTTGTCCGCCTGTTTGGGCCTGGCCCAATGCCACAATCCCCCGCATGGAATTACTGATTGTTTCTCTGGCCTCTTTGTTGGCCGGGCTGGTGGACGCCATTGTGGGCGGCGGCGGCTTGATCTTGCTGCCCGCCCTGTTTGCCACCTTCCCCAACGCCGCGCCCGCCACCTTGTTTGGCACCAACAAAAGCGCCTCGATCTGGGGCACTGCCTTTGCCGCCGTGCAGTACAGCCGCAAAGTGGTCATGCCTTGGCGCTCTTTGTTGCCTGCAGCAGGCGCAGGCTTGGTGGGCTCGGTCATCGGCGCTTGGGGGGTCACGCAAGTCGATCCGGACTTGTTTCGCAAGGCGCTGCCGATCATGCTGGCCATTTTGCTGGTCTACACCGTGGTCAAAAAGGACATGGGCCGTCACCACGCGCCCCGTTTTGCCGGTTCGCAAGAGGCATGGGTTGCGTCAAGCATTGGTTTAACGATCGGTTTTTACGACGGTTTTTTTGGTCCTGGCACAGGCAGCTTTTTGGTCTTCGCCTACGTGCGCTGGATGGGTTATGACTTTTTGAACGCCTCAGCCTCGGCCAAGTTCATCAACGTGGCCACCAATTTTTCGGCCCTCATGTTGTTCGCCTACCAAGGCCATGTGTGGTGGCATTTGGCCTTGCTGATGGCCATCAGCAACATCGTGGGCAGCTTGATCGGCACACGCTTGGCGCTCAAACACGGCTCGGGCTTTGTGCGCCAAGTGTTCATCTTGGTGGTGCTGGCACTGATCTGTAAAACGGCTTATGACACATGGATCAATGCCTGAATGGGCAGCGCCGCCCTGCCATTGAACGCATCCGAGGTCAGCGCCAGGGCGGCCTCAGCGCAAAAGCTTTTTTGTCTGCCCGGCATATTGAGCCAGCGCCACCCCCAGCAAGGTGACGCCCGCCCCCGCGATCTTGATCCAGGTGTAATGCTCGCCAGACAGCGCCCAAGCAAACAAGCCCGCCATGGGGGGCATCAAATACATCAAAGGCGCTGAGCGGGCCACGCCACGCACCGTGTTGATCCAGCCCCAAGCCAGCCAGCCAATGAAGGCCGAGACCAGCACCGACCAAAACAAGCCCACCCAGGCCCAAAAGTTGAGCACCGACCAATCGGCCTGCATCCCCGCTGGCACCGACAACAACATCACCGGCACGCCACCCAACAAAGTGGCATAGCCCATGGTCAGCACCGGGCCGTGCTGCTGCATCACCGGCTTGACAGCCACCGTGTAATAAGAAAACAAGGACGCCGCCAGCAGCAAAACCAGGTCACCCCCGCCGGCCCGCCAATTGCCACCCAAGAGTTTGTCGGACAAGAACATCAAGACCCCGCCAAAGGCCAGCGTCACCCCCGACAACTGGGCTGCAGACAAACGCTCTAGGCCTTGTATGCGCAAGATCAACAGGGTGAAAATGGGCCCGCAAGCCAAAATGACCGAGCTGGAAAAGGCGGTAGACCAGTGGATGCCATAGGTCACCAAGCCCACATGCAAGGTATGCCCAATGACGCCCAGCCAAGCCATGTGCAGCCAGTCTTCACGGGGCAGCGGTGGCAACCAACGCCCCAAACGCCAGCGCATGAGCAAGAGCGCGCAGATGGGCATGATCATGTAACGCGCCCACAAAAAGCCGCCCGGCGTGATCAGGTCAAACAAGTACTTTTGCAGGGTGAAGTTGCCCCCCCAAATGACGATCAAGACCAGCGCCACAAGCAAGGCGCGTTGGTCATGGGGGTGCAACGGGGCACTTTGGAGCATGTTTGGATTGTGGGGCGGCGTGCAGGCGAGAGATGTCACGCTTGCAGCACGCTGCCCTCAGTCCTGCAGCACCACGGGCACACGCAAAGCCAAGGCGCACATCAGCTCATAACCCACCGTGCCCGCGGCTTGCGCCACCTCGTCGATGTCCAGCACGGCACCTTGGGCCGATTGGCCCCACAAGGTGACTTGGCTGCCCACACCCGCATCGGGAAAAGGGCTCAGGTCCACGGTCAGCATGTCCATGCTGACCCGGCCCAGGGTGCGGCCGCGCAAACCGTTGACCAGCACGGGGGTGCCGGTGGGGCAAATGCGCGGGTAGCCGTCGGCATAACCACAGGCCACCACCCCGATGCGCATGGCCCGATCGGCCACAAAACTGGAGCCATAGCCCACGCTGTCACCGGCTTGCAGCGACTGCACCGCGATGATTTGGGCGTTCAAACTCATGGCCGGCTGCAAGCCATGGTGCGCGGCGCTGTGCTCGGGGAAGTCAGGGGCACTGCCATACAAGGCAATGCCAGGGCGAATCCAGTCGGCCTTCACGGCAGCGTCTTGCGCATGGCGCAGACTGGCGGCGCTGTTGCTCAGCGTGCGCTCGCCAGGCAGGTCGCGGCAGGCTTCATCAAAACGGGCCATTTGCGCGGCAATGCCTTGGGGGCCATCGGCGTCGCTGAAATGCGTCATGAGCGAGATCTCGTCCACCTGTGGCAAGGCGTTCAAGCGCGCCCAGGCCGAGCGAAAGCGCTGCGGCGTAAAGCCCAGCCGGTTCATGCCCGAGTTCATTTTCAGGAAAACCCGGTGCGGCTCGTGCGTTTTGTGCAGCGCCAGCATGTCGATCTGCGCGTCGCAATGCACCGTGTGCCACAGGTGCAGACGCGAGCACAGCTCCAAGTCGCGCGCCTCAAAAACGCCTTCCAGCAGCAAAATCGGGCCGCGCCAGCCCAGGGCGCGCACGCGTTCAGCCTCGGCCAAGTCCAACAGGGCAAATCCGTCGGCTCCGCGCAGGCCTTCAAACACCCGCTCAATGCCATGCCCATAGGCATTGGCTTTGACCACGGCCCAGACCTGCGCATCGGGCGCGGCTTGGCGCACACGGCTGAGGTTGTGGCGCAAGGCCTGGCTACGCAAGGTGGCTAGTATCGGGCGGGGCATGAGTTGAGGTATCGCGCAAGGGACTTGAAATGGGCTTGCAATGGGCTTGCAATGGGCTGCTAGTGTGCCAGCAAACAGGCCTTCCAAACAGCTTCTCCCAAGACCGATTGCGCCCCGGTGATACCACGCCTGCGCCACCCTCCAAGAGGGGCTGACAAATGCTTTACACTGGTTTACAACTTGCCGACCCCTTGCATTTCGCCACCGAGGTCGTGTATTGCAGAACTTTGAAATCCATGGAAGTTTTTGAGTTTTTGATACCTATCTTTACCGAATACGGCTATTTCGCTGTGTTCATGATGTTGCTGATTTGTGGTTTTGGCGTGCCTATCCCCGAAGACGTGACCTTGGTGACGGGTGGCGTGATCGCAGGCTTGGGACATGCCGATGTCCACACCATGTTTGCTGTCGGCATGGCAGGCGTCATGCTTGGTGATGGCCTGATGTTCACTTTGGGGCGTTTGTATGGTGAACGCATCGCCCAATTGCAAGGGTTTCGCAAGATCCTCACGCCCCAACGCTTTGCCAGCGCCCAAGACGCGTTCCAAAAATACGGCAAGTGGGTCATGTTTGTGGCGCGGTTTCTGCCGGGCTTGCGCACCCCTGTGTTTTTCTCGGCTGGCATGAGCCAACGCGTCAGCTTTGGCACCTGGTTTTTCATGGACGGCTTTGCCGCCTTGATCAGCGTGCCCATCTGGGTCTATCTGGGTTACTTTGGCGCGCAAAACTGGGACTGGATGTTTGGCGTGCTGCACCAGTTCCAGCATGGCATCTTTGCTTTGCTCGGCATGGGCATGGTTTGGTTGACCTGGCGCTGGTGGCGCAAACGCCAAGCCAGACTTGCATTGGCTGCCGCCAATGCAGGGGCCAAAGCTCCAGGTGACGCGTCTTAAGCCGCCCACGCATGGGCTCCATCTCTCCCAAAAGCCTGGCGGTTGCCGGGCTCTTGCTCAACGCCTTTGTGTGGGGCGTGTGCTGGTGGCCCTTCAAACAACTCGAGGCCCTTGGCCTGCACCCGCTGTGGGCCACGGCTTTGGTATATGGCTTTGTTTTTCTGTCCATCGCCCTGTGGCTGTGGCGCAGCGGGCAGTTGCTCAGCTGGCGGGGTCATCCCGGCCTGTGGCTCTTGCTGCTGGCCTCGGGCCTGACCAATGTGGGCTTCAACTGGGCCGTCACGGTGGGCGACGTGGTGCGCGTGGTGCTGCTGTTTTACCTGATGCCGGCCTGGTCGGTGCTGGTGGCTTGGTGGCTGCTGGGTGAAAAGCCCAGCCCCATGGCCTTGCTGCGTTTGCTGCTGGCCTTGGCTGGTTTGTTCATCGTGCTCAAAACCCCCGACACGCCCTGGCCCGTGCCCGAAAGCCTGGCCGATGGGCTGGCCTTGATGGGCGGCCTGACTTTTGCCATCACCAACGCCTTGCTGCTCAAGCTCAAAGACACGCCCAGTTCTTCGCGCACCCTGGCCATGTTTGGTGGCGGCGCGGTCATGGCCACGCTGGCGGCATTCGCCGGTTTGGCCACCGGGGTGGTGGCCATCGGCGCGGCCCCTGCCTGGAGCTGGCTGCCGCTGGTGGCCCTGCTGAGCGTCTCGTTTTTGTTGGGCAACCTGGCGCTGCAATACGGCGCAGCGCGCCTGGCGGCCCAGACCACGGCGCTGGTCATGCTGTCCGAGGTGCTGTTTGCCAGCGTGTCCTCGGTTTTGCTGGGTGCCTCCAGCTGGGACAGCCGCACCCTGATCGGCGGGGCCTTGATTTTGCTAGCGGCCATGCTGTCCATCGTCGGGCCGGGGCACAAGGCCCACTGAAGCGCGCTGCCCAGCCAAGAGCTGTCACTGGCATGATGACCATCTGTCCACACCCAACGGAACGAACCCCATGAGCCTGTACGACCTCGAAGCCCAAAGCATCGACCACCAAAGCGTGCCCCTGTCGCGCTTTCAAGGCCAGGTGATGCTGATCGTCAACACCGCCAGCGCCTGCGGCTTCACACCCCAGTTCACCGGGCTGGAAAAGCTGCACAAAAGCTACGCCGACCAAGGCCTGGCCGTGCTGGGTTTCCCGTGCAACCAGTTCGCCAGCCAAGACCCGGGCGACGACGCGCAAATTGCCAACTTCTGCCAAAAGAACTACGGCGTGAGCTTTCAGATGATGGGCAAGATCAAAGTCAATGGCGACGAGGCCCACCCGCTGTACCAATGGCTCACGGCCGAGGCCCCCGGCATTTTGGGCAGCAAGGGCATCAAGTGGAATTTCACCAAGTTTCTGGTGGGTCGCGATGGGCGTGTGATCAAGCGCTACGCGCCGCAAGACTCACCGGAAAAGATGGGCAAGGACATTGAAGCGGCGCTGGCGGCTTGATCAAAACAGCGCGGCCTGACCCGGTGAAACCTGTTCAGGCAGCTCGCCACACCCCATGGCCGCTGCGATCCTTCTGAAATCGGCCTCGCTGATCTTTAGCTGACCAAAGCGAAACACTGCCCCCCAGTGGGTTTTGTCGGTGATGAACTCCAGCTGTGCCAGCAGCGGCTTGATGGGCGCGCATTGCACCGCCTGGTAATCCACATCGATGCGCCACGGCACAAAGCCCGGCACCCCGTCTGGCGTCATGTCATGGGGATACACCTCGCCCGAGCGAATGAACCCCAGGGCCGAGAAGGCCTGTAAGGGTGTGCCGTCAGGGTATGACTCACGCGGCGAGTAATAAACCAGGCCATCGCCCGCCCTCATGCGCCGGAGTGGGGCTTGCTTGCCGTGATTCATCTGCGCAAATCCACCCGCGACACCGCGCAGCACATGCGAGCGACTGACCACGCCGATCCAGCAGTTCATGTTGCAGCCAGAGCAATACAAATGTCCACCTCGCCGTCAGGACCGTAGCGCTCAAAGTCGGTGGTGTATGCCCTTTGATCGGCACAATGCGGTTCCGCAAAATGGGCCCATACGCGCCCCCAAGCCTCAATCACCGCATTGGGGATGGGGCCTTGTGCCCGAAAAACCGCATACGGTCCCTTCCGAATGTCGATCACGGACCATGGCTGGGCATCCAGGCTTGCATGGGGTGTCAGCACATCACCGCCCACCAACAGGTCGTAAGCCCCGTTTGAATCCGACTCGTACTGGTGATAAACGCCGTAAGTCACAGCCTCAACCGCCAAATGCGGTGCCACTTGTGCCGCAAACTTGGTCCACAAAGCGCCTATGCGTGCACGGCCTGGATGCGCCTCATCGGCATTGCATGTTCTCACAGACACGCCTTGGATGCGCAAGCCTTGAACTTCTTCGATTTTCATACATTCCCTTTTTTGAAATTTCCCTCACCGGCCTTCGGCCAATGCCTGCGGGTCCACGCCCTGGCTTCTCAGATAGTCGATCAGGCGCTGACCATCGGACAGTTTGAAAGTTTCGGACAACGCCGTCATGGCCTGGATGCGGTCCAGCCTGAAGCTGCGAAAGTCCTGGCGCTTTTCGCACCAAGCCACCAAGGTCCAGACCGATCCCCAGAAAAAACTGCCCAGCGGCCACACCGTTCGATCACTGCTGCGGCCTTGTGCATCGCTGTAAACCAACGCCAACTTGTGCATGCTTTGTGTCGCCTCGCGCCACAACTGCAAGTGGGGCTGCTGCTCGGGTGTCAGCCCCCACGGCGGTGAATACACCGGCGTGTGCTGCGCGGCATGGCGCTGCTCTGCGGGCAACACACTCAGCACACGCGACAGGGCCGATTCGCTGGCACGCGCCAGCGCCGGGTCCAGCCACTGCTGCGCCACCCGCGTCATCACCACCAAAGCCTGCGCCTCTTGTGGAGTGAAAATCAGCGGCGGCAGATCAAAGCCCTCGCCCAACCGGTAGCCCACGCCCGCCTCACCCTCAATGGGTACACCTTGGTATTGCAGGTCGGCCACATCGCGGTAAACCGTGCGCTCGGACACCTCCAGGCGTTGCGCCAACCACCGGGCTGTCGTCAGGCGACGACCCCGGATGAGTTGAACGATCTGGAAAAGGCGGTCGGCGCGGCGCATGGGATGGGCAAACGGGTTGTTGCTACAAAAGGCGTCAGTTTAGGCCGCACTCAGGCGTAAGCGTGCAAGCCCACCCGATTGCCATCCACATCCAGCATGTGTGCCATGAAACCCAAGCCGTCAGGCAAAGCCACTTTGCCCATGGCCACCTGTCCGCCGGCCGCCACCACACGTTGCAAGGCCGCATCGAGCGATGCGCCCGCATGCAAATACACCAGCGTGCCGCAGGCCCCCACCTGCAATGCCGGATGGCCCGACATCAAAGCGCCTTTGACCGCATCGCCTTCTCCCGCAAACACCGCCATTTGCATGCCCGGCCCGGCATAGCTTTCGCGCTGCAATGTCGTTTGCAGCACCGCCTCATAAAACGCCTGCGCACGCGGCACATCGCTGACCGGAATCTCAAACCAATCGATCACCTGTTTCATTTTGTCTTTCCTCCTGAGTGCGCACAGCCCGTCTGTACACAGGAGAGGACTTTGCCTGAGGGGTACTGACAACGGGGTGTCAGGAGGACGAAAACACAACCATCAAGACACTGCAAACTGATGGGCCAAGCCCCTTTTTAGGAAAATCGATGCCGCGCTTTTCCAATGATTTAGCCCCACCAAGTCAACCCCATCAGCCACACACACACACCAATCAACGACCACACCAGCACCCGCGTGCGCAGGCGCAACACCTCCACCGCGCTGACCAAGCGCGCGTTTTGTTCGGCCAACTCGGCCAGGGTTTCGGTCAGTTCGCGCTGGGTCTGGGCTTGCCGGTCGATCTGGCCTTGTGCTGCAATCAAGGCGTTTTTGAGTTCGCCCAGGCTGGGCACATCGCTCACTGGGGTGGTCGTGGCGGGGGTGCCTGCTGAGCCCGGGGGCTGAGGCGGTTGGCGGTCCATCAGCTTGCGTGCGGCTTTGAGCACCGAAGGCGCGTGCTCAATCACATCGCCCCAGGGAATCACTTTGAGTGCCAGCAACCAAGGTATCGCCATCGTCTTGTCCTTTGTGTGCGCATTGCCTGCGCGGTCTGCCATCCAGCGCTGGATACTACCCGGGTGGTCATTTCAGCGTGGCTTGCCAATGCCCATGCCCAACAGGCACAAGGCCTTTTTTGTCCTGTCTTGGTCCCATTCAGCCCTGTCCAGCAGGGTGTCTGGTTTGCACAATGGCGGCATGACAAACCTAAAGACGCGCGCACCAATAGCCCTGCTCATCATCGATGTTCAGCCATCCTTTGAGCACATGCCTTATTGGCCCTCAGGGCAACGCCAACCGTTTCAGCAAGCACTCTTGAAGTTGCAGGCGGGCTGTCGCCAAGCGGGTGTGCCGGTGGTGCACATTTTTCACATCGACAACGATCCCCCTTTTCGAGCTGACTCTGGCCTGATCCGGCCCATGGACTGGCTGCCGGGCCAGCCCACCGTGCTTTTTGACAAACACGTTCACAACGCCTTCACCGACACGGGGCTCGATGTGTGGCTGCGCCGCCAGGGTGTGCAGCGGCTCATCATCAGCGGCATTCGCACCGAACAATGCTGCGAAACCACCGCCCGTGTGGCCTCTGACCTGGGCTATGCAGTGGACTTTGTGTCCGAGGCCACCCTGACCTTCCCCATGACACACAAGGGCACCGGCCAAACCTTCAGCGCCCAAGACATCATCACCCGCACCGAGCTGGTCTTGGCCGATCGGTTTGCGCGCATCGTGAACGTGGACACTTGCCTGTCTGGCCTTTGAAACCCAACACAACACAAGCTTGCGCCAACTTTGCGCCCACTGCGAATGCTGCAACCGAGACCTGCTGTCTGCACCACGCCTGAGGTCACGCGCATACTTGACATCACCGGCGATGTGATAACATTTTGTTATGAAGTTTGTTTTTGACACCGATGTCATCGTCGCAGCCCTGCGCAGCCCAACTGGCGCATCGGCCGCACTGATACGGGCCTTGCAGGCCGGTCAAGTCCAAGCCGCAGCCAGTGTGGCCCTGTTTGTGGAGTACGAGGCCACTTGCACCCGTGCCGATCACGTGCTGGCGGCCGGCTTACTGCCCGGCGATGTCATCGAATTTCTCGACGCCCTGGCAGCTTTGACAGAACCCACGGAGATTCACTACCTGTGGCGCCCGCAAGTGCGCGACCCAGGGGACGACATGATGTTGGAGGCAGCGGTCAACGCCATGGCGATAGCCATCGTCACTTTCAAGCTCAAAGACTTTGGCGATGCGCCCCGCCGTTTTGGCATCGAAGTCTTGTTACCCCGCGATGCGCTGGCCCGGGTCCGCGCATCCCAGCTTTAAGCCCAAGGAGTTCACCATGGCCGACACCAGCACCTACCCCCTGCGCCTTCCCCGCTCCATCAAGGCGGCGGCCGAAAACTTGGCGCGTGCCGAAGGCATCAGCATGAACCAGTTCATCGCAACGGCGGTGGCAGAAAAACTCTCGGCGCTGAGCACGGCCGATTTTTTTGTCCAACGCGCCCACAGGGCACAGCCCGATGCGCTGGACAAAATCCTCAATCGCCTGGGTGGTGAGCCCCCGCGTTTGGGCGACGAACTGCCTTAAGTTGCAGGCGCTCTGCCGTCCATGCAGACCCATGTGCCTGCGCCTTCAGAGCCCAGTACATCACCACCCGCACCGAGCTGGTTCTGGCCTATCGGTTTGCGCGCACCGTGAACGTGGATACTGGCCTGTCCAGCCTTTGAAACGACCACCAGGAAATCACCATGCTCCAACTGCGCCCCAACTGCGAATGCTGCAACCGCGACCTGCCGCCTGCGGCGCTGGACGCGCGCATCTGCTCGTTTGAATGCACCTTTTGCGCCGACTGCACGGACACCCGTTTGCAGGGCCACTGCCCCAACTGCGGCGGCGAATTGGTACGTCGCCCGGTGCGGCCTGCGGACAAACTCGTGAACAAGCCCGCTTCCACCGAGCGGGTGTTCAAACCGCAGGGCTGTGCGCCCGCATCGCTTGCGGCACAGATGAAGCCATGACTGCACCCTGACCGATGCACCCCAAAGACCTGCCACCGGCCTTGTAAACCACCCAACATGCCAGCGCTGAATCTGTCGGTTTACCTGGTCGTCACGCCGGGCGTGTTGTTGCTCGACTACGCAGGCCCGGCAGAGGCATTGCGCATGGCACGCGACATGGGCGCGCCGCTGACCCTGCACACCTGCGGGCCGCTGGCGGATGTGCCCACATCGCTGGGCACACGGCTTTGCGGCTTGGCACCCCTGCCCCCCAGCTTGCCACCCAACAGCCTGGTGCTGATCACCGGCAACAGCCACGAGCGCGAAGACTACGCCACCCCCGCAGCCCAGCAAGTGGTGCGCTGGCTGCAATCCGCACCACAAGCAGACACGCGTTTGGCCAGCATTTGCTCGGGCGCTTTGCTCTTGGCCATGGCAGGCCGACTCGACGACCTGCGTTGCACCACGCACCACACACTCATTGACGACCTGCAAGCCCTGGCCCCCACCGCACAGGTTCAGGCCGACCGGATTTTTGTGGATGCCGGGCAGGTGCTGACCAGCGCAGGCATCACCACCGGCATTGATTTGGCGCTTTACATCGTCGAACAAGTGGCCGGCGCCGCACTGGCAGCCCAAGTGGCGCGGCGCTTGGTGATGTACACCCGACGCGGCCCACACGACCCACAAATGTCGCCTTGGCTGGCGCACCGCAACCACATGCACCCGGCGGTGCACCGGGCGCAAGACGCCATCGCACACGGCCTGAGCCATGACCCGGCCCGCCGCTGGTCACTGCCCGAGCTGGCCCAAGTGGCCTGCGTGAGCCCCCGGCATTTGTCGCGCCTGTTCATGCAACACACCGGCATCAGCGTGGTGGACTGCCAGCAGCAACTGCGCATGGCGCGGGCGCAGGCGCTGCTGGCGCATCACCCCGCTCTGACGCAAGAACAACTGGCCGAAGCTTGTGGCTTTGCTTCGGCGCGGGATTTCAGGCGGGTTTGGGGGCGGTGGAACCAAGGCAGCTGATCGGGTCATCGCCAGGGCTTAGAGCAAAAAGGGGCTCGCATTTTTCTCGTCACATCATGCGATATGAAGATAGGCACTGGGCCTTCAAAGATGCTGCACAAAGTGGTGCGGTAATGTCATTGCGGCCAAGCCATCTCGTATCACTTGGGGCCGCATGTCCACATGCTGCAACTGCTGAATTTCAAACCACTTGAACTCAAGCTGTCTGTTGATTTCTTTGCCTTTGTGCGTCATGTGCTTGTCGTTGTAATTCGAGACGGCAGGAAAACAGGCATAAAAATACAATCCAATTTCATGGTGACTCGCTTGGTCATGACAGAAGAAATTTTCTCCCACACAAGCGAGATGGCCACAATCCATGTTTGTACCCAGCTCCTCTTCAAACTCCCTACAAAGCGCTGCTTGCGCTGACTCACCCACATTCACCCGACCACCTGGCAGTGTCCAAAAAGCATCGCCTTGCATCCGATGCAACAAAAGGAAGTCAGCATCCAACACAATCGCAGCGACACGGTATTGAAACCGATGGGAACCCACTTGGAATGAAATCATGGCGTCACCTGCACCGCTTTGCGTGACATGCGCCGCGCCCGCTGGCGCACCGCCTCGATGTCTTGCTCCAGCGCGTTCAGGTCTTGCGCGGGCGCGGCCACTTCAGGCAGGGCGGCGTGTCGACCCATCAACCACAAAGCCGTCGCATAAACCCCCATGCCCACCGACGGGTCGCCCTTTTCCATGCGGATGAGTGTGGGCACCGACACCGCCATGCGACTGGCCCAGGCGCGCAGACTTTCCTTGCGGCGCTGACGCGCCAGCATCAGGTTGTCACCCAAGTCCCGCAAGGCTTTGGCGGCGGATGCGGGCAGTTGATCGACCGCTGAGGATGGCTTTGGCATATCACAAACTTTATCACGACTGATTTTTTGTGCTTTTAAATGTTCACTCAATTCGAGTCTGTCATTTTTTCTACAATCAACCTAGCACCTTCCCAATGAATTTAACATTGAAATATCAACGACACACGTTAAAATTTCAATGATGATTGACCGTCAAACCCTTGCCGTCTTGTCTGAACGCCTGCACGAAGCCCCGGCTGTGGTGCTGCTCGGGCCGCGCCAAGTGGGCAAAACCACCTTGGCCCTCACGCTGGCCGAGGGCTGGCCCGCAGGCGCCACCTACCTCGACCTGGAACGCCCGGCAGACCGTTTACGCCTGCAAGACGCCGATGCTTTTTTGCGCGCACAAGGCGGCAAGCTGATCATCCTGGATGAAATCCACCGCATGCCGGGCCTGTTTGAAGTGTTGCGCGGCATCATCGACGAACGCCGCCGTGCGGGTCAGCGCTTTGGGCATTTTTTGCTCTTGGGTTCAGCCTCGCTGGACTTGATGCAACAAAGCAGCGAAACCCTGGCGGGGCGTGTGGCGTATCTGGACATCGGCCCCATCCATGCGCTGGAATGGCCTGCCACCGATCTGGACACACTGTGGCTGCGTGGCGGTTTTCCGGACAGCCTGCTGGCCGCCAGCGATGCGGCCAGTCTGCGTTGGCGCGAAGATTTTGTGCGCAGCTACTTGCAACGCGATGTGCCCATGTTTGCGCCGCGACTGCCTGCCGAAACCGTGGGCCGCCTATGGACCATGCTGGCCCATCAACAGGGCGCCTTGCTCCAGCAAAGCCGCCTGGCCAGCGGCTTGGGCGTGAGCAGCCCGGCGGTGGAGCGCTACATCGACTTGCTGGTGGACCTGCAACTGGTGCGCCGCTTGCGCCCCTGGAGCGGCAAGGTGGGCAAGCGCTTGGTCAAAGCCCCCAAGGTCTATGTGCGCGACAGCGGTTTGGTGCATGCCTTGCTGGGCGTGGGCAGTTTGCATGACCTGGCCGGGCACCCGGTGTGTGGTCCCAGCTATGAAGGCTTTTGCATCGACAACCTGATGGCCGCCGCCAACCCGCAATGCACGGCTTACTGCTACAGAACCCATGCAGGGGCCGAAATCGATCTGCTGATTGAACGTGCAGGCCAAGCCTGGATGGCCATCGAAATCAAGCGCTCGTCAGCGCCCGCCCTGAGCAAAGGCTTTGACATCGCCTGCGCCGACTTAGAAATCACCCAGCGCTATGTGGTCTACCCCGGCACAGAACGCTTTCCGATGCGCTACGGCACACAAGCGATTGGCCTGGTAGAGCTGATGGGCGTGCTGGCTGCGGGTTGACGGTGGTTGTTATTTCTGCTTGAGCACCGCCACCGACAATCCAGACGCCACAAAAGCCACACCGGCACCGATATTGAGCCCCGCCACAACGCGGGGTTTTTGGCGTAGCCATGAAGACAAGCGCGAGGAAAAAACACCCATCAAAGCAAAACCCACCGCCGTCAAAAGTGCAAACCATGCGCCATAAACCAGCATCTGGGTGGTCACCGAGCCACGCTCCGGGCTGACGAACTGAGGGATAAATGCCAGCACAAACAAGCCCGGTTTGGGATTGAGTGCTGCCGACAAAAATCCGGTCGCAAAAATGGTGGAGAGGGGTTGCTGTGCGGCGGGTGCAAAACTGATCAAGTTGCGTGAACGCAATACCTTGATGCCTAACCAGAGCAAATAGGCGGCACCTGTCAGCTTGACCACCCAAAACGCCAGCGCAGAGGTTTGCATGAGCAGGGTTAACCCAAATGTTGCGGCGGCAACGTGAAACAAAATGCCCGCCCCTGATGAGATGCCCGAAACAGTGGCCGCAAGCTTGCCTTGGCTGAGGCCACGCCCAATGGCCAACAAGTTGTCCGGGCCTGGCGACAACACCAGCAACAAACAAGCGGCGCTGTAAGCGAGCCAAATTTCAATGGGGAACATGAGACGCCTCCTGAGCGGTTCGAAGAGCCGATGCCGCAAGCCATTCTATGGTCAAAAAGATAACTTAGTTCGTATAAAAAAGCATCGAAAATCTGAGTGCCCGCAGCACCTCAGGCCCGAATACGGCAATGGACTCAGACTCCGCCGCTCAATGCCTCGTCCACCAACGCCACCCAATGCCGCACCGGCAGGCCGCTGCCGCTTTGCAGGTGGGTGGTGCAGCCGATGTTGGCGCTGATTCAAGCTGGCTTTACATGCAGGCTGTAGGTCAAAAAGACCTCGTCTCGAACCCAACCGAGTGACTCGTAGAGCGACTGTGCTGTGGTGTTTGTCTTCGCGGTGCTCAAGTCCATGCGGAAACGGCCTGTTTGCGCAGCCTTGGCCTGTGCGGCTTGCAGAAGGGCTCTTCCGACACCCCCATGGCGCGCTGAGGGCGCAACAAAAAGGTCATACAGCGTGTAAATGGGCTTGGCCTCCACAGAGCAAAAAGTGGGGTAAAGCTGGCAAAAACCCATCACCTCTTGCGTGCCATTTTCTGCCACCAAAATCACCGATTCTTGATGGGCCAATCGCGCCGAGATGAACGACAAAGCCAATGCAGGGTCGGCCGCTTGGGCATAGAACTGACGGTAAAGGTCGAACAGTTCGGCAACGACTGGAATGTCGCTTGTGGTGGCTTGTCGAGTGAGAATGTTCATCTTTTTAAATGCGCTGGTGAGAGGGCGCGAAATACAGGTGACCGTGTGGGCTGGTTTTTGCCAGACATCAAGTGGCATGGCGCTGCTGCGTGAGCAGCTTGATCGCCAGACCCCCCAACACCAATCCCATCAGGTAGCGTTGAAGGGAAAGCCAAAGACGGTTTCGGGCGAACCAAACGGCCAAGCTCGCCGCAAAGATTGTCACCGCCAGGTTCACGCTGGCGCCAATCAATATTTGCGTGACACCCAGCACCAGACTTTGCGTCAATACAGAGCCCCAGCGAACTTGAGCAATTCATACCCAAGAGGAACGGCCATGAAGAGTGCAGTCAAGCCAATTGAAGCGCTGAACATGTGCACGGTGAAGCCCACAACCACACCAAGCCATGACACCACCCCTGCGGTGCGCCCTTGGCAGATGGACCTGGAAATCAGGTAAATCATATTGGGGCCGGGCGTGACGGCCATCAGCAATGCAGCGACAGCAAAGATTGTGAATTGTTGCGTTGAGATCATGGTGTGTGGCTCAGCGGTTCTTCTCAACAATGCCTGTGGGGATGCCGTCTATGCTGAACTGGTTTTTATCGCGCCAGTAGTTGGCAATGCCCTCTTCCCCTTTGTTCAAGGCCCACTGGCGCAACTGATCACGGTCACGCTCGTAGGTGTACAAGGGAACGGCCATGCCACATGAGGTTTGCACCACTTCTACTTGCATATCGAAGATTTGGCGTGCGCCTGGCAGGGGCTCAAATTGGCTGTAAAGCGCCTGCCAACCTTCATCGCCATGGTGCACCGCTTTGGCTTGGCCATACAAACGCAAAATGAGTGGCGCACCTTCAAAGGCGCAAAACAAGATGGTCATTCTGGGCAGCACTTGCACGTGGGCGGCGGTTTCGTTGCCACTGCCCGTCACATTGAGCCAAGCCACACGCTGGCTGGTCAGCACCTTGAATGCATCCATGCCCTTGGGCGAAACGTTGACGCGGCTGTCTGCCGTGGCCGTTCCCACAAAGAACATTTTTTGGGCCCGGATGAAGGCGATGTGCTTGTCCGAGAGGCTTTCGTGCTGTTGTGCCATGGCTGACTCCTGGTGTGAAAAATGCTGGGCCAAAGCTCGCGGGTTTGCCTGCTTTGGGTTGGCTGCATCCCCTTTTTGGCCTATTGAGTTGGGGCGGAAACAGGCTTGAGCAGGCCACGTTTGCGGGCTTATTGGACAACCAAATTGTAAATTGAAAAATAAATAATTTAGTTTACTTTTTGTCGGCCATGCATGGGGTAAGGCAGTGTGTGGCGTTTTGTCAGCCCGCACACGCGGGATATTCGGCCTGGCGATTGCTTGGTGGATGCGGTTGGACTTGCTTTGCGTCGTCCTCGGGCTTGGTGTTGGCGCAGCAGAGGCGCTGCCCTGTCAGCAGAAATGGCGTCTAGCCCCCAATTCTTGATGACGGACAGGGTATTTTGTGGCCCCAGATTTGTAATGTCCGTCAAAAGAGTTGCTGAATTAAAATACTTTCGTATAATTTTTTAATCAAAGACTTTTTCTTAAACAGTATTAAAAATTTATCAAAATGCAAAATCTTCTCAACAAACTCACGTTCATAACGTTTGCGAGCTTACTCGTTTCGGCTTGTGGTGGCGGGGGCGGCCCAAGCTCAGACACCGCCAGCGGTGCAACGCTTCAACTGAGGTCAACTGACTTTGAAGCTGTCGTTGGATCCAATGCGGACTTCAGCGACCCCCTGACGGCTGACAAAACAGCTGCCGCCGCCTCCCAACAAGCCACAGATACAACTGGGCTGAGCGTTTCTCCCAATCTATTGGCCGGTGCTCAAAGCTCACAAGCAAGCCAATACCCAAGCGTTTACAAGCTGCTCAAACGTTTGCCCCAAGTCTTGACCGCTCAGGACACGGCTGTTTTGGCGGGTGTCGCAAGCAATGAGCTTTGCAACCTGGGGGGCTCAATCACCCAGAACACCGATGCCACCAGTCGCTCCAACCTGATGCCGGGTGACATCGTCAGCGTGACAGCCAACAGCTGCACCTTCAAAGAAGATGGCGTTACCCTTGTCATCAATGGCACCGTTCAGGCCGAAATCGTCAGTGGCAGCTTTGGGGCCTACGGCCCGCGCCAAAGCAACACGCGAATGAACATGGATTTCAAACAGTTCCAGATGTCCCTTACGGGGGCGGAGGGTTCAGGTGCAGTTGGCCTGGATGGTGCCATATCTATTCTTTACGATGATGGTATGGACAAATTCACCAGCACCTCTCTGACCGCTCCTAAGCGAACCACGCTCACCACCACCATCAAGAACCAAGAGGGCCTGACCCGTCACACCATCAGTGATTTCAACTTCCAATACGAATCCACCAGCCAGGGTGCCTCGGTCACCGGCGCCGCCACAGTGAGCAGCACAACCCCCGCTTTGGTTCAGCCGCTTCGCTACCGGTGGGAGATCAAAAACAAATTGATCGAATCATTCGACCGCTTGACCGCTGGCGAAATGCTCATCACCAGCGGCAGCGACAACTCCTCCATGACTGTGCGCTTCGGCCAGACCTGTGCTCCCTTGGCGGGCGTGAATTGTGTGACGATCCAGTCCACCATCAACGGCACCCAGCAGCCCGCCAGGACAATCACCTGGTCGGATTTCGAAGCCTTGTGAAAGTCTCTTGGTCACTTTTGAAGGCCGCTTGCGCGGCCTTTTTTCTGGGGGTTGCTCCAGCCAGCTGAGCGCAAAACGAAGCAGACGAAGTGCCCTCCTTTTACCTGGGTTGGGTGTATCAGCGTTACAGCGAGCCCCAGATGCATCTAGCAGGCCATGGGATTCAGGCGGGGGTCAATCTGCCCATCAAACCCGCATTTTTGCTGCCAGAAAATGTGCACGCCGCCGTGGAATTGGCAAGTCTGGACTACGGCAGTCGATACACGGGCGAGCTCAAAGACGTGCCCTCCGTGCAATGGCAGCTGAGCGCCTGGTGGCGCGGGCCGCAATGGGTGGCCATGCCCTGGTACACCGGACCGGTTATTGAAGGGCTATGGACCGATCTACAAGGCCAAAGCAGCGCCGGCTACCGGGGTTACGAACGCTTCAGTCTGCGTGCTTGGTGGGCACTGTCGATCGCGCCCGTCCCCGAAGCGCGAGTCACAGCTGCCGTTTTGCTGCGTGGCCAGCAAAACTCCTATCTCTCACAAGCCAATGCCCTGCTGCCCAACATTGTGAACACCCAAAACAAGGGCTGGTGGCTCAAACTCGAACTTGCCCCCTGTGCCGCCTGCAAGGGCATTCAACCCTGGCTGGAATTCAAACACCTGGCCGAATCTGACAAGCAAAGGCGCCAAGGCTGGTTTGAACCAGAAAACAAGCAGTGGCAAATGGGACTGCGCAAGCGCTTTTAGTGTCTGTGGTGGCACTGTTCGTGCGCGTATCGATGTTCAGCAATCAGGTGAGCCAGCAAAACAAGCGCAACCCGAGTCCTCGCGGTGCACCAACCAGACAGGGTCAGAAATAAGCTGGGTGAAAAGGAGATGCGTTGATGAACCAAGGGCGCCTACAAACCCGTTCAAGGCGACAGGCTAGACGATGGATTTTTGCAGGGTTCGGCGGACCGTATCGGGTTGATGGCCCTGTTTGCAGTGCTGTTGATGCCCGAGCCGCATGCGGGATGCCGCATGGCAGCAGCACCTGCATGGCGATCTCGCCGGTCAGCGTTGTGACGCAGCGAAAGACTTGGCAGCCAACTTGGGCTCCGTGCGCCAGCGCCGCTGCCTAAACAACGCATTGGGTCCACCACGCGGTCGGCGGCACAGAGACGGCTACAACGCGGCGCACGCTGGCAAATTTAAGTCGGTAGGCCTGGTTGAAGCTTCGCCTTATAAATTCACTCTCAACGATCTCGCCAAGTCCAACGCGGGCCTGTACAAAGGCGGCGATGCTGTTTGCCGTGGGCGTCGATTGGGCGATTTCCAGTTGCATGTTTGTCCCGTAAAAAAGGCGCGATTGTGGCGCAGCAGCTCGATTTCGTTGCGATCAGACCCTTCAACATGCGCTTGAGTTGATGGGCCGGGTCCGTACCCAAAGCTGACAACACCTGCGCTTCGAGCGCTTTGGCATGCTTGAGCAGGGGCTGCAGTTTGCGCCAACCTGCGGCGGTGAGGCTGAACAGGCTTTGCCGTTTCTCGGGGGTGTCATCACAGCGATTGATCCACCTGGCTTCATGCATGCAGCCAACCACATGGTCGCGTGACAGGTGCTTGGATGTAAACCGTCAATTTGCTGAAGAATGGGTCGGATTGTTTTACTGCAATGCTTGCAACACCGCTGTGGGATTGCGATCAATCACGTTGAGCAATACCAGCGATGCCCCGCTGGGAGAACGGTCGCCACGCTCCCAATGACGCAGCGTGGCGACTGAAAAACCAAAGCGAGCAGCAAACTGTTCCTGGGTCAGGCTCAGTCGCTTTCGCAGGTCCGACACATTCACGGCATGAGGCTGGTACAGCTTCACGCCCGTGGTTTCTGTGTCTTTGGTCTTGGCGTGTGCAATGGCTTCCGTCAAACCTTGTTGGATACTCTTGAATGCGTTGGTCATGTGTGTTTCCTTTCACGATTCAAACCAAATTTGCACCAGTAAATCGACCACCTCGGACAACGCATGGCGTTGTGCCTTGCTGATGTTGGCGCGTTCGTTTTTTGCAAAGAGGGTCAGCAGGTAAAGCGGCATAAGCTCGCTGTGCACGTAATAAATCACACGAACACCGCCGGATTTGCCTTGTGCGCCTTAGCCCCAGCGCAGTTTGCGAATGCCACCAGTGCCTTCCATCAAGTCACCCGCTTTTGGATGCGCCGCCAAGTAGTTGATGATGTCCAAGCGCTCAGAAGCACTCATCAGCTTCTCAGCACGACGTATGTATTCGGGCAGTTCTGCGATGGTGAACACAGATTTGATTTTAATCCATTGGATTAATTTGGCAGGTCTGTCGTTCGAACTCAATGGTTGAAATCAGCAACTCGCCCTGCGTCAAGAAAAGCGCGTTCGCGACAAATGTCTATGGTTGACCAATCTGGATCAACATCAGCCGCCCAACGCCCCATCCAGCAACTCCACCCAATGCCGCACCGGCAGGCCGCTGCCGCTTTGCAGGTGGGTGATGCAGCCGATGTTGGCGCTGATGACGCCTTGGGGCTGCAGCGCGTTCAGTTGGCCCAGTTTGCGGTCGCGCAGTTGCTTGGACAGGTCTGGGTTGAGCACGCTGTAGGTGCCGGCCGAGCCGCAGCACAGGTGCGACTCATTGGTTGTGACCTTGATCTGAAAACCCAGATCGCCCAAATGCTTTTCCACGCCGCCTTTAAGTTGCTGGCCGTGTTGCAGGGTGCAAGGCGGGTGGTAGGCCTGCAGGCCTGCGGTTTGCAGGGCTTGGGGGTTTAACTTGTCTTTGAGCAAGGGCACCAGCTCGGGCAACAGCTCGCTCAGGTCACGCGTCAACGCGCCGATGCGGGCGGCTTTGTCGGCGTACTGCGGGTCGTCTTTGAGCGCATGGCCATAGTCCTTGACCATGACGCCGCATCCTGAGGCATTCATCACGATGGCTTCGACTTCGCCCGACTCGACCAAGGGCCACCAAGCGTCGATGTTGGCGCGCATGTGCTCTTTGCCGCCGTCGTGGTCGTTCAGGTGAAACTTGAGCGCACCGCAGCAACCGGCCTTGGGGGCGGTCACGGTCTGGATGCCCGCCGCATCGAGCACGCGGGCGGTGGCGGTGTTGATGTTGGGGCTCATGCTGGGCTGCACACAACCGGCCAGCATCAGCACCTTGCGCGCATGCTGCGCGGTCGGCCAGGCACCGGCATTTTGCGGGGCGGGCACTTTGGCTTTGAGGCTTTCGGGGAGCAGGCCGCGCACCATTTGGCCCATCTTCATGGCGGGGGCAAACAGGGGTGAGGGCAGGCCCTCTTTGAGCGCCCAGCGCAGCATTTTTTCGCCCACGGGGCGTTCGACTTTGGCGTCCACCAGCTTGCGGCCAATGTCCACCAAGTGGCCGTATTCCACGCCGCTCGGGCAAGTGCTTTCGCAGTTGCGGCAGGTCAGGCAGCGGTCCAGGTGCAGCTGGGTTTTGCGGGTGGGCGTTTGGCCTTCGAGCACCGCTTTCATCAGGTAGATGCGGCCACGCGGGCCGTCGAGCTCGTCGCCCAGCAATTGGTAGGTGGGGCAGGTGGCGGTGCAAAAGCCGCAGTGCACGCACTTGCGCAAAATGGCTTCGGCCGCCAAGCCGTCAGGGGTGTTTTGGTATTCGGGGGCGAGATTGGTTTGCATGGCTGTCGTCTCGCGGTCAGACGGATGGCGTGAGGGGGTGCATGCGGCCGGTGGCGAACACGCCTTTCGGGTCGAATTGCTTTTGCAATTGTTGCTGGATGCGGTCTTGCACAGCATCCAGCGGGGTGTTCACCCCGGCGGCTTTGTCCACTTCGGCATGCGCCGCGCTGGCGCGGAACAAAGTGGCATGGCCACCGACCGACTGCGCCAACTCTCGCAAAGCCACCGCCGCCGAGGCGGGAGCCCACAACCAGCGCTGTGCGCCCTGCCATTCAATGTATTGGGCATAAGGTAAATCGAGCAAGGGCGCAGTTTGCGGCACCGACAAGCGCCAGAGGCAAACATCGGCACTTGGCGCGTCAAAGAACTGAAGCGTTTGCTCGCCACTGGCGCGCCAGTCTTGCGCGGCTTCGGCCTTGTCCATGGCTTGCACTTGAGCGCCCAAGGCCACGGCATCGGCCGCCATCTTGCCGGTGGCCGACTGCACCGCCGCCACCGCGCCGCGCAGGCGCACAAACAAATAGTCCGCCGCAGGCTCAGCGGTGGTGTCGCGCACCCAAGCACTGGCATTCAAGGGCAGGGGCTGGCCGCCCCAGCGGTGGAGCAAATCCAGCGCCGTTTTTTGCGGCAGTCCCGCGCACATGAGCGTGGCCTCGGCCGGGGCCACCGGCAAGACCTTGAGGCTGACCTCGGTGATCAGGCCCAGCGTGCCCCAGCTGCCGGCCATCAAGCGGCTGACGTCGTAACCGGCCACGTTTTTCATGACCTGGCCGCCAAAGGTCAGGTGCTCGCCCAAGCCATTGATGAAACGCGCACCCAGCACAAAGTCGCGCACAGCGCCAGCGGTGGCGCGGGCCGGTCCGCTCAGGCCTGCGGCCACCATGCCACCCACCGTAGCGCCGGGGCCAAAATGCGGCGGCTCAAACGCCAGGCACTGACCCTTCTCAGCCAAAACCGCCTCCAGCTCGGCCAGCGGCGTACCGCAACGCGCCGTGACCACCAGCTCGCTGGGCTCATAACTCACGATGCCCCGGTAAGCCCGGGTGTCAAGAACCTCACCCGTGAGGCTCTGGCCCCAAAAGTCTTTGCTGCCGCCCCCGCGCAAGCGCAAAGTGCGGCCATCCGCAGCGGCCTGGCGCACGGCGTCGATGAGGAAATTGAGTTGAGCGTCCATGGGCCAAGATGGTAACCCCCGACCTTGAGGGACTGTGTGAATTTTTTGAACGATGGGGTTGTGGGAAATTGCGCGATTCAAAGCACAACAAGGTGTGCCGTGGTGGCGCCGCGCACTGCGCTGATCGGAATCCGCTGGTCCAGCGTGACCAGTCTTCCTTGGTTCTTGACCGCCAAAGCCAGCAGATACAAATCCGTCAATTGCCTCGCGCTGTGAATGTGCCCATGTTGAAACTGCAGAGGATCCAAGAGGCTGATCTCATCTGACCAAAATGCATGGTGCGCTGACCGCGTCGAGTTTTGCAACATGCCAACCAACATGGACATGGGTAAGGGGCTGCTGTAACCGGGCTGACCCATGATGCGAAGGCACCCATTTTGGGTCAAGGCACAGGTGGCCCAACCATTTTCAACATGGTCCTGAAACCATTGCGCGGCACGCACGTGATGGACGTGATCGCGGTCGTGCAGAGCAATCAGCACATTCACGTCGAACAGGGCGCGCATCAAACGCCCTCGGCATCGCGCAAGCGTTCGATCAGCTCGTTGCTGATGACCACGCCCCGGGAAGGCAAGGGCTCAATGCCATATTGGGCCAAGCGCTCTGAGACGTGGGGCACGGTTTGATCTGCTTGCGGCGGGTAAATGCCCACTGCAAATGCCTTGCGCGCCAAATCACTCATGACTTGGCCAAGTGATTTTTTCTCTCTTTGGGCAATCTCTTTGGCTGCAAAAAGCACGTCGTCTGCAATGTCCAAGGTGGTTCGCATCTCATTTCCCCAAGGTTTGATGTTTGATGCTATCACATCAAACATCTGTCTGGCTTGATCCTCGCGCTGCTCAGGAAGGTGAATGGGCTTACCACGACCTGAAAATCGCCAAGACTCCTGGAGCCGGGCCACCAGCGGGGCCAACGCTGTGCGTTCGATGGTCATTTTTTAAATAACTCAGTTGATTGAGTAGTTTTACTCAATGCATTGAGTAAACCTATTTCCGGCAGTTGACGTTGCATAAACCGGCCGCAAGCTAGACTGGTAGCCAGTTTCAACGGATTTACAGAGGTCACCAAATGGGTGAAGCCAAAAGACGC
>NZ_JBIKIL010000095.1:0-15085 GCF_044361645.1 Limnohabitans sp.
AGTATCAGATGTACTCCAACACCGCCGTCACTGCGAGGAGCGCAGCGACGCGGCAGTCCATGGATCGCTTCCTTCGTCGCGATGACGGGTTGGAAAGGTCACTTGCTTCGTCGCGATGACGGGGCAGTAGCGGATGTAAGCCAACACCGCCGTCACTGCGAGGAGCGCAGCGACGTGGCAGTCCATGGATCGCTTCCTTCGTCGCGATGACAGCTTGGGCGGGTCGCTTCCTTCGTCGCGATGACAGGGCGGTAGCAGATGTACCCCAACACCTCCGTCACTGCGAGGAGCGCAGCGACGCGGCAGTCCATGGATCGCTTCCTTCGTCGCGATGACGGGTTGGGCGAGTCGCTTCCTCCGTCGCGATGACGTGTTGGGCGAGTCGCTTTGCCCCTCGTCATGACAGATCAGCAGCGGATGTACCCCAACACCGCCGTCACTGCGAGGAGCGCAGCGACGCGGCAGTCCATGGATCGCTTCCTTCGTCGCGATGACGGGGCAGCAGCGGATGCACCCCAACACCGCCGTCACTGCGAGGAGCGCAGCGACGCGGCAGTCCATGGATCGCTTCCTTCGTCGCGATGACGGGGCAGTATCAGATGTACTCCAACACCGCCGTCACTGCGAGGAGCGCAGCGACGCGGCAGTCCATGGATCGCTTCCTTCGTCGCGATGACGGGGCAGCAGCGGATGCACCCCAACACCGCCGTCACTGCGAGGAGCGCAGCGACGTGGCAGTCCATTTTTACTGTCGTGTGGTGATCGTTGGGTCGCAGCGCCTGCCAGCCCTTCAAACCACCCACCCCCAAAGCACCATGGGGCGTATCAACACCCGTCGAGCTTGGTCGGCCCGTGTGGTCTTCAACCCGCGCCGTCGATGATGATTTCGATGCGGCGGTTGCGGGCTCGGCCGTTCACAGAGTCGTTGCTGTCAAGTGGTTTGGTGTCGGCAAAGCCCGACACGCTCAAGCGCCCTGCGCCCAAGCCGCCCGTCGACGACATGTAGTCGGCCACCGCGCCTGCACGGGCACCCGACAAATCCCAGTTGGAGCGAAAGCGTTCGTTGAAGACCACCGGCACGTTGTCGGTGTGGCCCTCGATGAACACGCGGCCTTGGGTGCTGCTGACGGACTTGCTCACCTCGCCCAGCAAAGACATGAAGCCCGGCTGCAGGTCGGCATTGCCCGAGCGGAAGGAGCCTTGCTCGGCCAAGCGGATGATGATCTTGGCCCCGTCGCGCATGACCTCGGCTTTGCCTTGCTCAATTTCTTTGGCCAAATCTTTGCGGATGCGCTGCAACTCGGCATCGGCATTCATGCCACCACCACCAGCACCCGAGCTGCCCCCCTTGGCTGCACTTTGGGCCGAAGCGGTGCGCACATCGCGCACTTCGACAGCGGCCTGGACTTGCGACTGCACGTCGGCCACTTTGGCAAAAAATTCGATCTCGCCTTGCGACACGGCGCCCGCTTGCTTGGCCCCTTTGGCAGCAGCACCCGCCGCTTGTGCGCCCGCGGCCGAAGCCCCGCCAGCGGCGGCACCCGAGGCCGATGCGCCTGCGCTTTGTGCGCCCGATGCCGCACTGCCCCCTTGGCTGCTGCCCGAGGGCCCGGAACCACCACCTGAAGGGGTGGCCGTCATCTCGACCACCACTTTGCCAGCCTCCAATTTGACCTGGGCCTCGCCCCGGCCAATTTCTTGGGCCAAGGCTTGTTTGGTGGCTTCGAGCGCTTGCTGCGCTTCGGGGGCCACGTCGGTTTTGAGTTCGACGTTTTCTTTGCGGTCGTCGGTGGTTTGCTGCTGCACGGTTTTGATGGGTGTGGGCTCGGCCACCGAGGGCGTGAAGTGCTGCGCAATCAGGCTTTGGGCTTTGGGCGGCTCCACCGTGGGGATCAGGCGCTGCACACCAAAGGAGTTCTTCATGGAGCCATTGATTTGCTTGAACTTGGGCACGTTCATCTCGGCAAAGGACAAGAGCAGCACAAAAAAGGCCATGAGCAGCGTGGCCATGTCGGCAAAGGTGGCCATCCAGCCGGGCGCACCGGCTTTGCAAGGTGGGCATTCTTTGCACTTGGGGCAGTCGTCTGGCCCAAAGGGTTTGGCAGGCTTGGCCGGGGCTTCTTCGACCGCTTCTGGGGTGGTATCTGGCACGTTGAGGCCCTCGGTCAGGTCGCTGAGGCTTCAAGCTTGGCGCGCGCCTTGGGGCTGACAAAGGGCATCAGCAAATCGGGCAGCATGCGGGGGTTGGCACCGCTTTGGATGAACATCACCCCTTCAATGATCAGCTCATGGTTGAGCGATTCGGCCAGGTCGAGTTTGGCCAGTTTTTGGTTCAAGGGGATGCAGATCACGTTGGCGATGATCGCGCCGTACAAGGTGGTGAGCAAGGCCACGGCCATCGCCGGGCCAATGGACTTGGGGTCACTCATGTTGCCCAGCATCAGCACCAGGCCGACCAGGGTGCCGATCATGCCCATGGCGGGCGCGATCTCCTGCGCCGAGGCGATGAAAGCCATGCCTTCGGTGTTGCGTTTTTTGATCATGTCCATCTCGCGCTCCAGGGTGGCGCGAATCATGGCGGGCTCGGAGCCGTCCACCAGCATGCGGATGCCGCTGGCCATGAATTTGTTGGCGATGTCTTGGCCTTCCAGGGCGATCATGCCGTCCTTGCGGGCGATGGTGCCCAGCTCGACCAGCTTTTCAATCAGGGCCTCGGGTGCATCGATTTTGAACTTGACCGTTTTGAGGGCCACGCCGATGGAGCCAATGAATTCGGGGAAAGAGCTTCGTGCCAGAACGGCCGTGAGCGTGCCTAGAACCACAATGTAAATGGAAGGCATATCGATAAAAGGCCCGGGGTCGCCTCCTAAGGACATATAAATAAGACCAAAGGTGGCCACAAAGCCAGTGATGGTTGCGATATCCATAAATTTTGATGTCGGTTGAAGGTGAATGATTCGGTTAGGGCTCAGCGCAAACGCTTTTGGCTTGTGTTGTTCATCATGGCATAAAGCGTATCGGCAGCAGCGTGCGTTTCTTGACGCTATGCTGCAAGAAAAGCGCACTCAAGTTGATGTGTTTCATGTCGATCCTTTCATTCAGTTGCTTTGCTCAAACCCATGTTCAAAATCCTGACCGTCTCCGCACTGCCCCTGTTTTTTTTGGCTGGGTGCGAGCGCTACTCAAGCTTGCCCCAGTGCAGCAGCTTCCTGGACACGGGTCACCCGGTGGCCATGCAGATCGACGCCATTGGCAGCGCACTGGACAAGGCCGAGGGCCTGCGCTGGTACCGATGCAGCGCGGGGCAACGCTTTTCCAACGACCAGTGCGTGGGCGATGCCATCGAGTTGCAACGCCAGGACGCGCTGGCTTATGCAGCCGAGTTCGCCGGCCGTGCGGGCCAGCCTTGGCGCTTGCCCACGGTGGGCGAAATGGGCACCCTCAAGCAGGACCATTGCACCAACCCGGCACTGGACACCCGTGTGTTTCCGAGTATTCAGATCACCAATTACTGGACCTCGTCGACCAGCCTGAACGGCCCGTCGATGGGGTGCACCGTGTACACCTTCAATGGCCATTCGATTTGCAAAGAGGTGGTGACGCAAAAACGCCCCTTCTTGTTGGTGATGGACGCCAAGCCCTGAAGATCGCGGGTGCCTCAGGCACAAGCACTGAGCGTTCACCCAACTGCACGCAATTCGTATTTGTTGATCTTTTCAATCAGCGTGGTGCGTTGCAGCTGCAGCAGTCGCGCGGTTTGCGACACATTGCCCGAGGTGCGGTTGAGCGCTTGCTCGATCAAATGGCGCTCAATGTCGATCAGGTGCTGCTTGAGCGAGATGCCATCGGGCGGCAAGGTCGCAATGCCTTGGGCCAACAAAATGACCTCTTCAACCGAGCTCATCTCGTCGTTCGAGGCGAAACCAAGCTCTGCGCCTGCGCCCAAAAAACTTACGGGCTGGTTCGGCCTTGGCGGCTGCATGCTTTTGGGCGTGTCCCCACCAAACAAGAGATGGGTCAAGGGGTCGCTTGCGCCCCAAGGGCAGGGCTCGGGTGGCGCTGGCAAAGTGGCGGCTTGGGCATTCGCGTGCAAGCCGCTCGGTTCAGCCGCTGCCAGCACAAGCGCAGCCGGGGTCTCGGGTTCACGCTTTGGTGATGCGCTCAGGCGTTGCGCTTGCAAAGCGGCCATGCCCGAGGGCATCATGCAGGCGGGCACGCTGTGCACCTGCAGGGTTTGCGATGGAAACAGGGTTGAGAAACGGTCCACCAAATTGGACAGCTCGCGCACATTGCCAGGCCAAACGTAGGCTTGCAGCATGTCCAGCATGTCGGGCGCAAACTTCAAAGCGCGGTTGCCTGGCAAGGCGTGTTTTTCGGCGTAAAACTGGAGCAAGGAGGCGATGTCATCGGGCCGCTCGCGCAGCGGCGTGGTGCAGACCGGCAACACGTTGATGCGGTAGTACAAATCTTCGCGAAAACGGCCAGCGGCCACTTCGTCTTCGAGGTTTTTGTGGGTGGCCGCCACCACACGCACATCGATGGGCACCTCGCGCGATGCGCCCACGGGCAAAATGCAACGCTCTTGCAAGACCCGCAGCAACTTGACTTGCATGTCCATGGGCAGGTCGCCGATTTCGTCCAAAAACAAGGTGCCGCCGTGCGCCAACTCAAAGCGGCCCAACCGGTCGGCCACGGCACCGGTGAAGGTGCCTTTGCGGTGCCCAAACAGCTCGCTTTCGATCAGCTCGCGTGGAATGGCGCCGCAGTTGATCGGCACAAACGGCCCACCGCCCCGGGGGCCTTGGGCGTGCAGGGCTTGGGCCACCAGCTCTTTGCCCGTGCCGCTCTCGCCCGTGACCAAGGCGGTGGACGAAGAGGCCGCCAAGGTTCGGATCAGTTCGCGCAGGAACTGCGTGGCTTGGCTTTGGCCGATGATGTGGGTTTTGGCACTGGCTTTCATGGCAATCCGGTGTGGCAAGGTGTCGGTCTTGTCTGCCCTGAGCGGCTGGGCACCGAGCAGGTGACCCAGAGATCAAGCAGTTCTGATATTTGTCAATTTAACGAATTTATCGTTTTCATATTAACAAACGCTATTCTAGCAAGTAATTTAAGAAAAATACACTTTATTGTCAAATTTATGGTTTATTTGACATATTTTACAATTGGGGCTTGTTCAGCCGTTGCAAAACAACAGCAAAACCTCGTTGGGGCTCAAGAATTGGCCTGTGCTGCCGATGTACAGATCAAGTTACACCTGAGCGGCATGCCAATGGGCTTGGTGCTGGTGTGCGCACACGGAGAAGCCCAATGACCCCTCGACTCTTATTGACCACCACTTTGCTCACCGCCTGGGGCCTGGCGGGCTGCCAGAGCGTGCCTTTGCACAGTTTGGACCTTGAAAAACAGACTGAGCAGCACGCCAACAACGGCGTGCCCGCGCCTGCGCCTGCGTCCATGATCACTCCGCTGGTTGAAAAGCGCGAAACCTTGGTGGCCACCGGCTACGCGGTGATCAGCGTGCAAAACCACAAAACCCCGGCACAACAGCGTTTGTTGGCCATTCGGGCCTCCAAACTGGACGCGTACCGCTCCCTGACCGAACAGGTGTATGGCCAGCAGCTCGATGCCACCACCACCGTGGCCGACATGACCATTTTGAGCGACACCTTTCGGGCCAAAGTGGAAGGTGTGATTTATGGTGCCACCGTGGTCAGCATCACCCCTGTGGGTGATGACACCTACGAGACCACCATGTCCTTGGACCAACACGTTGTGCGCGATTTGCGCACCCTGTATTTGGGCCAACTGAGCGCCCGCAGGCGCTGAGAGACCCACCAAGTTTTGCCCGATGCGCCCGCTTGCACCGCCCTTGCCGCTGACCATGCCAATGACCACGCCACCTCACTTGCTTGCCCGCTTGTCGCCGCACAGTGCAACGCCCGGGGGGCGCGCCACGGCGGCCCAAAAGCTTGCACCCGGTTCAGCCCGCCGCTGGGCCGGCTTGCAGGCCATCGCGGGTCTGCTGGCGTGCAGCGCCCAAGGCTGGGTGATGGCGCAAAACCTCGGCCCAGCCGAGTTGGCCGCCAGAGCCTTGGTTTCGGCCCCGGTGCAGGCGGTGGTCCAAGCCAAAACGCAGGGCAAACCGGGCGCGTCGCGACAAGACCAGGCCCAAGCCCAAAATGAAGCACAACTGGCCGCCATTCGGCAAGCCATCTTGCACGCCACGCTGGAGCGCCCAACGCGGGTGATCAGCTCGGCTTGGGTGGACGACAAAGGTGCCTTGCACGAGAGCACGCACTTTCACTCCGAGGCGCAGGTGCGCGGTGTGCGGGTGATGTCTTATGTGCAAGACGATGAGCCGCAAACCCAGGTCAGTGCCGAGGTCTTGCCTTGGGGCTGGAAGCCCTCGGGCGCGGACCCCAAGGCGGGCGCCGCCTGCACCGCGCCGCCACGGCCATGGCGCTTGCCTTTGTTGGTGCAGACCTTGACGCCCGAAGGCTTCAGTGGGCCGCAGCAGTTTGCCAGCCAGACTCTGCTGAATTTGGCCCAACAGTCTTGGAGCCAACACATGCAAGCCTCTCAGCGCTGGCGTGCACAAGCGCTGCCCGCCTTGGCAGCTGCCGGTCAAGCCAGCCCAGCGGGCCAGGCGTATTGGCGTGCCTTGACCGGCCAAGCCGAGGCCCCCAGTGGATGGGCCGCCGAGCTGTCGCTGGTGCCGCATGCCCCAGCTGCCGACAGCGCTTGGACTGGCCGACTCAGTTGGACTGCGCCCGAGCCCCTGTGGCGCTGGACCTTGAGCCTGAGCCTGGGTCAAAGGCACAGCGCATCGGCCCCTTTGTCGGTGCAGTGGCAAGTTAGTCAGGTGTTTGCCCTGTCGCCCAAGCAGATGGCCGATAACCCGAGCGCTTGGGCCCAGCGTTTGCAAGGCGATCTGCAAAAGCAAATGCACGCCTGGGTGGCTCAACTGGACAAACACACCGAGTGCGAGCCGGTGCAATTTCATGTGCGTCGCCAAGGTGCTCAGCAACTGGAGTTGCAAGCGGGCAGCGACAGCGGTCTGCGCCCCGGCGACCGTGTCTTGCTGATGAACCCCAGCCAAGTGCCTAGCCGCATGCTCGAAGCCGGTGTGGCCCAACATCTGGCGCTGGCCGAGGTGGTCAAAGTCGGCCCGCACCGCACCGAACTGCAAGCCCTGGCTGGCCCCGCACTGACCAGCCCCGGACCTTGGTTGGCCTTGCCTTTGTGAACACCGCAGCTGAATACTGCACCTGAATACTGCACCTGAACACCGCACTCAGCCCTCACCCCAACTGGAAACCACCATGTCCACAACTGCCTCTTTGACATCTGCTGCCCTTGCAGTGCGCTGGGGCCAAGTTGCGCCGGGGCATGGCACTTGGGGCTTGGCTTGGGTCATTGCTGTGGCTGTGACCTGCTGGCCTTTGGCTGTGCGGGCTGCAGACAGTTCAGCGGCCACATCGGCTCTGAAGGCCTTGTTGGGGTCTGATGCGGTGTCAGGCAGCGCTGCCGCTCAGCAATTGACCACCACGGCGCTGGTGACCTTTTCTGGCGGCGCTGCCCTTGCGCCTGCAGGCCCGGCGATGCCCGCACCGCCAGGCCCCACCATCACCGTGCAAAGAGGCGATACCTTGGACCGCGTGATCGCCCGGACTTTACCCAATGTGCCGTTGCGCGCCGATTTTTTGCGCAAAGCCTTTGTGGCCCTGAACCCGCAGGCCTTTCCCAGCGGTTCAGCGCACCTGATGCGCGCGGGCACCACCTTGCAAGTGCCCAGCATGGCGGTTTTGCGCCACATGCTGCTGCAACAACACCCGGCCACTGGCGTTTGGTTTGAACCGCAAGCGGACGATACGGTCTTGCACAAGCCCGGCGACAAACGCCGTTGGGTGCGCTTTCCGTGATGCCAAACCGAGCGACCACATGATCACCGGGGCGGAAACCGCCCACCTGAACCCCAAGACCCCGAGCATTTTTTTGGAAGGGCGCTTGCCCCTGGTGGTGGAGCGCACAGCGGCCGACTTGGCCTTGCGCGATGGCCAAGTGGTGCAAGCCACCGTCGAAACCAAGCTGGACCGGCTGCGGCTGCAATTCAAAGACCCAGCCCAAGCCGGACGCTTCATTGACCTGCCCAAAGAGCTGCCCGCCGGGCTGCGCTTGGCGGCGGGCGACACGGCTTTGTTTCGGGTGCAAGTGCAAAACGACGGCTCCATTTGGCTGCGCCCCTTGCAAGCGCAAGCCAAAGCAGCGGGCACGGTCGGGGCCCCAACTGGCGAGGCACAAATGCCCCAGCGCGCACAACAACTGGGCTTCAGGCCGCCCGACATGGCGGCCTTGGCCCAGCTGCTGCGACCGGGCGGGCTGGACAGCTTGCTGCAAAACCTCAGCCCCGCCACGCCGGGTCTGGCGGCCTTGCAGCAATGGCAAAACCTGCGCCCCAGCATGGCCCAGTTGACGCCCGACAAGCTGCAACAACTGATGCAGCGCAGCGGCTGGATGACCGAGGCGGCCTTGCTGAACGGTCAAGCCAGCGGTGTGATCGACCTCAAATCGGGTCTGCGGCAACTCCTGCGGTGGCTGCAAACCACAGGGGGCGAGGCTTTGGGTCGCATTCAAGATGCGGTAGATGACATCGAGTCGCGGCAAATCACCGCCGCCGAGACCTTGACCAGCCGCGAATGGGTGTTTTCAATGATGCTGCCATTTGCCGACACCGAGCCTGTGGCTTTGCGCTTTGTGCGCGGTCGGCACGCACCGGGGGAAGAAAAAGCCCCTCTGGTGATCCACCTGCACACCCGCAACCGCGATCTGGGCGAGGTCTGGCTGCAAACCCGCATCAGCAGCGAAACCCAAGTGGACATGGTGATGTGGGCATTGCGCGAAGACGTGGTGCAACGCGCCCGCGACATGTCGCCCAATTTGGCCGAGGAACTCGACAGCGCTGGCCTGAACATGACCCGCCTGCAAGTGATTCACGGCCCCGGGCCAGCCGAGCCCGTGCCCTGGAGCCCACCCGCAACCGGCAGCTTGCTGGATGTGCAAACATGAAAGCCCCGCTGAAAGAGGCCATTGCACTGGAGTATGGCAAGCGCAAAACCCCCATCATCAGTGCCAAAGGCGAGGACGAGTTGGCGCAGCGCATCATCGACGAAGCGCAGCGCCACGGCGTGTACGTGGCCGAAGACCCCCAACTCCTGGCCTTGCTCAGCCGCATCGACTTGGACAAAGAAATCCCCCCCGAGCTGTACACCGCCGTCGCGGTGATTTTGTCCTGGGTCTATTGGCTCAAGGGCATGCGCCCCGGCGATGAAAAACACCCCCCCAGCCCTGAGGTCTCTTGATCCGGCCTGCCCAAGTGGCAACACCTTCGCTCGCCAAAAGCTGCCCTGGCAGCTGCACACCCGCAATGCAGGGTGCACCGCTGCCCTTTGCCAAACCCGCTGTGCTTTCTGGACCCCGGCTCAAGGCAGGGACCAGGGAGAAAGAACCGGGCAGAGGCTGATGAAAACTGGGTTGTCAAAAAGGGCCGTGCGCCAAGCCATGCAAACGCCCCAGCGCCGCTGCCCTGAAAAGCATTGCCGCAGCGCTGGTCTGCAGGGCTCACACCAGGCTTGAGACGCCCGCAGTTTTGTCCAGGCCCAGCAAACGCACCGCATTGCCCTTCAAGATGCCGGGCATCACCTCGGGCTTGAAGCCCGCCACCTCGAAGTCTTTCATCCAGCGCTCTGGGGTGATGAGCGGGTAGTCGCTGCCAAACAGCACGCGGTCCTTCAGCAAGGTGTTGGCGTACTGCACCAGTTGTTTGGGGAAGTACTTGGGACTCCAGCCGGACAGGTCAAGCCAGACATTGGGCTTGTGCGTGGCCACACTCAAGGCCTCGTCTTGCCAAGGAAAACTGGGGTGCGCCATGACGATCTGCATGTCGGGCCAGTCGATGGCCACATCGTCCAGGTGCATGGGGTTGCTGTAGGCCAGGCGCAGGCCACCGCCGCAGCGCATGCCCGAGCCAATGCCGCTGTGGCCGGTATGGAAAATCGCGGGCAGCTTGTGTTCGTTGATCACCTCGTAGATCGGCCAAGCCATCTTGTCGTAGGGGTGGTAGCCCTGCACCGTGGGGTGGAACTTGAAGCCCTTGATGCCTTCCTCCTTGATCAAGCGCTCGGCCTCGCGCGCACCCATCTTGCCCTTGTGTGGGTCGATGCTGGCAAACGCGATCATCATGTCGCTGTTCTCGCGCGCGGCCTTGGCGATTTCTTCGTTCGGGATGCGCCTGCGGCCCAGCTGCGACTCGCTGTCCACCGTGAACATGACCAGGCCCAGCTTGCGTTCGCGGTAATAGGCCACGGTCTGTGCGATGGTCGGGCGGCGGTCGCTGCCAAAGAACTTGTCGGCTGCGCGGTCGTACTCTTCGCCGTAGTTGTCAAACGGGTTCCAGCAACTCACTTCGGCGTGGGTGTGGATGTCAATCGCGATCAGGTCTTCGTGTTTCATGGGTTTCCTTGGCCAACTGTCGGTGATGGTGTCGGTGATGGTGTCGGTGCTGGTGAACCATAGCCCAGGGCCACCCCAGCGCTCGTCACACGCCGGACTGAACGTCACAAAGGGGGCACCACCTAGGGAAAGCACCAAGCCCTGTGGGCGGCTAGACTCATCACAATATGGTTATCAATAATAAGCTTCTTGGCCTTGCTGTCAAGTTCGCCGAAAGCCCCCAAATGACGCCCAGCCAAAACCCCGTCCTTGAACGCGCAGCCGCCCGAGGCGTTGCTTTGGAGATGCACGGCGCTGTGGCGGTGGTGCGCCTGTGCCGCCCGGCCAAGCGCAACGCGCTGAACGACGCCCTGATCGAGGCCTTGCGCGATGTGTTCCAAAACCTGCCGCCCGAGGCCCGTGCGGCGGTGATCCATGGCGAGGGCCAACACTTTTGTGCGGGCCTGGATTTGTCAGAACTCAAAGAGCGCGATGCCGGCCAAGGCATGCACCACTCGCGCAGCTGGCATGTGGCGCTGAACGCGGTCGAGCAAGGCCCGGTGCCGGTGGTGTGCGCACTGCACGGCGCGGTGGTGGGTGGCGGGCTGGAGTTGGCCAGCGCCAGCCACATCCGCGTGGCCGATGAAAGCGCTTTTTACGCCTTGCCCGAAGGCACTCGCGGCATTTTTGTGGGCGGCGGCGGCTCGGTGCGCGTGCCCAAACTGATTGGCACAGCGCGCATGACCGACATGATGCTGACGGGCCGTGTGTACGACGCCCAGGAAGGTGAGCGCGTGGGCTTTGCGCAGTACCTGGTGCCCACCGGCACCGCCTTGGCCAAGGCCTTGGAGTTGGCACAGCGCATCGCCACCAACGCGCCACTGACCAACTTTGCCTTGACACACGCCCTGCCCCGCATTGCCGAGCAACCCGCCGACCACGGTTTTCTCACCGAAGCGCTGATGTGCGCGATCGCACAAGCCGCCCCCGAAGCCAAAGCCCGGGTCCGCGCCTTTCTCGATGGCAAAGCGGCCAAGGTACAGAAAGCCTGAGCGTTGGGCGTTGGGCGATGGGCGATGGGCGTTGGGCGTTGGGCGTTGGGCGTTGGGCGTTGGGCGTTGAGCGTTGAGCGTTGAGCGTTGAGCGTTGAGCGTTGGGCGTTGGGCGTTGGGCGTTGGGCGTTGGGCGTTGGGCGTTGGGCGTTGGGCGTTGGGCGTTGGGCGTTTTCAACGAACCACCTTCCCCATCGCTTAACACCGAACACTGAACGCCAAACACTGAACACTGAACGCTGAAAGCTCAACGCCAAACGCCAAACACCAAACACGCCATCCAAAAGGTCTACAGGTAAATCGCAATGACAGCCCCTCGTTTTCGCCCACTGCAATTTGGTGTCACCCGTGTCAGCTTGAAAAATGGCGTGCCCGGCACGCAGTATGTGAAAGCCGAACAAGCACTGCTGCCTTTTCCAGACCGCCTGAGCGAGCGGCTGCAGCACTGGGCGCAGACGCAACCGGACAAAAGCTTCATGGCGCGGCGCGTCAAACAAGCCGACGGCACGCTGGGGGACTGGCGGCACATCAGCTACACACAGGCGTGGCAGACCGCACGCCGCATTGCGCAAAGCCTGATCCAGCGCGGCCTGAGCGCCGAGCGCCCGGTGGTCATCTTGAGCGAAAACAGCCTAGAGCACGCGCTGCTGGCCTTGGGCTGTTTGGTGGCGGGCGTGCCGCATGTGCCCACCTCACCGGCCTATTCACTGCTCAGTGTGGACTACGACAAACTCAAGCACGTGCTGCGCACCGTCACGCCCGGTCTGGTGTTTGCATCGGACGCCCGGTATGCCAAAGCGATGGCCGCCACCGTGAGCGACGACATGGAAGTGGTGATGGTCCAAGGCGAGCTGCCCGGCCGCACGGTCACGGCCTTTGACAGCCTGTGCGCCACCGCTGCCACACCCGCAGTGGATGCCGCCATGGCCGCCACCGGCCCCGACACCATCGCCAAGTTTTTGTTCACCAGTGGCTCGACCAAACTGCCCAAGGCCGTCATCAACACCCACCGCCTGTGGTGCGCCAACCAACAGCAAATGGCCCAGTCCATGCCGGTGCTGGCCAGCAGCGAACTGGTGTTGGTCGACTGGCTGCCCTGGAACCACACCTTTGGCGGCAACCACAACTTTGGCATGACGGTGTTCCACGGCGGCACGCTGTACATCGACGACGGCAAGCCCACACCCGCCTTGATGCACGAGACCCTGCGCAACCTGCGCGAAATCGCGCCCACGGTGTACTTCAACGTGCCCACCGGCTTTGAGGCGATTGCCAACGCCATGCAAACCGATGACCAGCTGCGCAAAACGCTGCTGTCGCGGGTGCAGATGTTCTTTTATGCCGGTGCAGCCTTGGCCCAGCCCATTTGGGACAGCCTGTACGCCAGCCAAGAGCGTGAAGTGGGCGAGCGCATCGTCATGGGCACGGGCCTGGGCATGACCGAGTCCGGGCCGTTTGGCATTTTTGTGACCAATCCCTTGGTGCAAGCGGGCGACTTGGGCGTGCCCACGCCGGGCCTGGAACTCAAGTTGGTGGACACCGATGGCAAAACCGAGGTGCGCTACCGTGGCCCCAACATCACGCCCGGCTACTGGCGCAACCCGCAAGAAACCCAAGCTGCGTTTGACGAAGAAGGCTTCTTCAAGACCGGCGACGCGGTGCAATGGATCGACAAGAACGACCTGCATTTGGGCTTGAAGTTTGATGGCCGAATTGCCGAGGACTTCAAGCTGGCCACCGGCACCTTTGTGAGCGTGGGGCCGCTGCGCGCCAAGATCATCGCAGCGGGCGCGCCCTACATTCAAGACGCGGTGCTCACGGGCATCAACCTGAAAGAAGTCGGTGCCATGGTCTTCCCCACCCCGGCCGTGCGCGCCTTGAGCGGGCTGAGCGCCGATTTGCCCATGGCCGATGTGCTGAACGCGGCTCCGGTGTTGGCCAAGTTCCAGGAGATCGTGAACACCCTGGCCCAAACCAGCACAGGCAGCGCCAACCGCATTGCTCGCCTTTGCTTGTTGTCTGAGCCGCCCACCATCGACAAGGGCGAGATCACCGACAAGGGCTCGATCAACCAGCGCTCGGTGCTCCATCACCGCGCGACCACCGTGGCCGCGCTGCACGAAGGCACGCTGACCCACACGATCCAACCGCAATGAACGCCCAAAGACATGGACGTATGGCCAAACGAGGCCATGTGCTGTTGATCCACAAGGCCCTTGAATCCCTGGTCGGTGGCTTCAGCCCCGACAGGTGTGCCGGTCCGCAAACATTTGTCGGGGCTGAAGCCACCGACAAGAACACCAACCCAAGTCGCTGTTGACACATCGACCCATCACAGAAAGTCAAACCCATGAACATCCAAGGACAAGCAGCCCTGGTCACCGGTGGTGGCTCTGGTTTAGGAGAAGCCACGGCCCGCGAACTGGCCCGTTTGGGCGCCAAGGTCGCGGTGCTGGACCTGAACATGGCCAACGCCGAGCGCGTAGCACAAGCGCTTGACGCGCAATTTGGCCCAGGCTGCGCCGTCGCGGTGCACTGCAATGTGTCCGACCCGGACAGCATGGCCCAAGCCATTCAGACCGCTGCCGCAGCCCACGGCCCCGCGCGCATCTTGATGCAAATCGCTGGCATTGGCACCGCCAAACGGGTGGTCGGCAAAGACGGCAAGGCCGCGCCCTTGGAAGCGTTTGCCCAGGTGATCAACGTCAACCTGATCGGCACTTACAATGCGGCGCGTATGTTTGCCGAGGCCTGCAGCCAACTGGAACCGCTGGAAGATGGCGCGAAAGGCGTGATGGTCTTCACCGCCTCGGTCGCGGCTTTTGATGGGCAAGTGGGCCAGCAGGCCTACAGCGCATCCAAAGCCGGCGTGGTGGGCATGACACTGCCCATGGCGCGCGACTTGGCGCAGCACGGCATCCGCGTGTGCACCATTGCGCCGGGCTTGTTCAAGACGCCCCTGTTGGCCAGCTTGCCCGAGCCGGTGCAGCAGTCCTTGGCCGCCAGCATCCCCTTTCCTGCCCGCTTGGGCAAGCCCAGCGAGTTCGCCGAACTGGCCTGCCACATCGTGCACAACGACCACCTGAACGGTGAAGTCATTCGCCTGGACGGCGCTTTGCGCATGGCCCCGCGCTGATGGATCGCCACGCTTCACTCGCGATGACGGATATCTGTGCGCTCGCGATGACGGATATCTGTGCGCTTGCGATGACGGATATCTGTGCGCTCGCGATGACGGGTATCTGCTGCGCTCGCGATGACGGATATCAGCATGCTCGCGATGACGAAGGCTTTGTCACTGCGAGCGAAGCGCGGCAGTCCAAACCGATGGATCGCCACGCTTCGCTCGCGATGACGGATATCTGTGCGCTCGCGATGACGGATATCTGTGCGCTCGCGATGACGGATATCTGCGCGCTCGCGATGACGGATATCTGCTGCGCTCGCGATGATAGATATCAGCATGCTCGCGATGACGAAGGCTTTGTCACTGCGAGCGAAGCGCGGCAGTCCAAACCGATGGATCGCCACGCTTCGCTCGCGAT
>NZ_JBIKIL010000097.1:0-14870 GCF_044361645.1 Limnohabitans sp.
GGCTCGACTCACAATCCTGCGCAAGCTGCCAAAAAACAGCTCCGACTGCAGCCGCTCGCCGTTGGTCTGATCTGCCACCCGCTGCGCCAGCTCGGCGTCCACCGGTTTGAGTGCCACACCGGTCGAAGCAGCCAAGACCTGCGCTTGGCAGGCGCGCTCCAGGTAGTACAGGTCGTCGTATGCGTAGTCCACGCGTTCACCGCACACGATGACGCCGTGGTTGCCCAAGAACACCACATCCGCCCCATTCATGGCATGGGCGATGCGCTCGCCCTCGGTCATGTCAAGCGCCAGTCCGTTGTAGTGGGCGTCTACCGCCAGGCGGCCATGAAAGCGCATGGCGGTTTGGGACAGCCGCGTGTCCAGGGCCCGCGCCGCCGTCAGGGTGAGGGCCGTGGCGTGCGGCATGTGGGTGTGCAGCACGACCGACTTGCGCGCAATGCGGTGCACCGCCGCATGGATGAACATGGCCGTGGGCTCCACCGGGTGGCGGCCCGCCAGTTGCTCGCCGGCTGCGTTGCACATGACGATGTCGGGCGCTTGCACCTCGCTCCAATGCAGGCCGCGCGGGTTGAGCAAAAACCAGTCGTCCCGGCCAGGCACCGCCACGCTGAAATGGTTGCACACGCCCTCGCTCAGCCCCTGGTGGGCGGCGGCACGCAAGGCCAGCGCCAGGTCTTCGCGCAGCGGCAACAGGGCTTCAAAAGTTTCATCGGCTTGCATGGTGTTGCTCCATTTTCCATTCACGGGTTTTTTGACGTGCGCAAATTTGGCCAAAGTGGACAGACCTGCGTTGGGGCATTTGACCAGAACCCCAACTGAGTTGGGCCGCCGCGGGCTTGGTGCTTGAATTTCGGCATACTTTGCAACTCGGCTATCCTCACCCGCACCGCTTCTGAGATGGCGGACCCTGAAAAAAAATGACGCCTGGGCATCCCTGATCCGCCCCATTCAAACACCTTGATGAGCCAGCAGCAGACCCCCACCCCTCTTTCTTTGCCCCATGGTGATGCAGCACAAGGCCGCTTGGTGCAGGTGCTCTTCATTGGCGTCTTCATGGCGGCACTCGATACAGCCATCGTGGGGCCGGTTCTGCCTGCATTGCGTGAGGCCTTTGGCGTCGACAACCGTTCTGCCGGGCTGCTGACCACCGTTTTTTCCCTGAGTTCTTTGTGCAGCACGGCGCTGATGGCTTACTTCAGCGACCGCCACGGCCGCCGACCGGTGTACCTCACCAGTGTGGCGCTTTTCGCCATCGGCTCTGTGTGCATTGCCGCCGCTCCCGACTATGACCTGCTGCTGGTGGGCCGTGCCATTCAGGGCATAGGCGCAGGGGGCATCGCGCCGGTGGCCAGCGCGGTGATTGGCGATGTGTTCAGCGCCGAGCGGCGCGGCCGTATTTTGGGGCTGATTGGCGCCACCCACGGCATGGCCTTTGTGCTGGGGCCGCCCTTGGCGACCTTGCTCACCTCCACGCTGGGCTGGCGTTGGCTGTTTTTGGTGAACCTGCCCGTCGCACTGCTCGTGCTCTGGTGGGGTGCCCGCAGCTTGCCAAGCCAGCGCGCCAGCGCGGCACCTGGGCAGATTGATTTGGCGGGCATCACCTGCACCTTGTTGTTTTTGCTGTGCTTGGTGCTGGGCATTTCGCGCATGGCGGACTCGGCCACTGGGGTGCTGCTGTGGCCCTGGTTTCTGGCGGTCAGTGGGGCACTGCTGCTCGCTTTGGTATTGATTGAGAAAAGGCAAGCGCAAGCGCTGATTCCGATCAACCTGTTTGCCAACCGGCAACTGGCTTGTGCCTTTGTGCTGACCTTGGGTGTGGGCTTCTCCATGGGCGGCATTGTCTTTTTGACCTCCATCGCCACGCTGGCCTATGGGATCAGCGTCGAGTCCGCTGGGCTGGCCCTGCTGCCTCTGGTGCTGTGCTCCATGGTGGGCTCTATGGCGGCAGGGCGGCTGCTCAACCGCCTGGGTGCCCGCAGCATGGTGATCTTTGGCTTCGGCTCGTTGACGCTGGGCTACCTGCAAAGCGCCGTGCCACAGACCGGTTTGACCGCGTTCTTGATCGCATCGGTGTTGATAGGGATGGGTGTGGGTGTGGTGGTCAGCGGCGCGCTGCGCACCATTGCGATGGATGAAGCACCGCTTGCCCAGCGCGGCTCAGCGCAGGGGCTGATGACGATTTTCAATGCCGTCGGCACGCTGTTGGCGGTGACCTGCATCAGCGCCATGGCCGACTTTGAAGGCGGCGAGCTGGCCGGCTTTGGCCATGCTTACTTGGCCCTGGCCTTGAGCATGCTCGTGATGCTGGTGGTGGCCTTCGGGCTGAAAAGAAAGTCAAGCGAGCCGGCTTAAAAAACGGCGTGCTCACCGCGATCGGGCGCGCCCTCCCCTTTGAGCCAACGGGCATAGGCATCAAACAGGGTTTGTGAGCCGTGTGAGGGCGTGGCTTGCTCATCGTAGCGCTGCGCCTGTGCGTCCCACACCAACATGGATTCGGAGGCGTAATACCGCCCAATGCGGGCCAACTCGGCTTTGTCTGCAGCGGCTGGGATGAGCTTGCCCAAGACGCTCAACACCCCCACGATGGCATCCATCAGGCCCAGCGGAACACGCTTGAAACGCGGCGGCATGCCCAGCAAAGCAAACAATTGCTCGCCCTGCGCCAGCGGCGTGATGGCCGGCCCCGGCCCACCGATGGGCAAGATTTGCTTGTGCCGCGACGCATCGTCCAGGCAGCCCACCAGAAAATCGGCCAAATCGTCGTCGCTGATGGGCTTGCAGGCGGTCAACTGCCCGTCGCCAAAAATCAAAAACGGCTTGCCCTTTTTGACACGCTCAAGCTGGCCCGACAGCGATTTGAAGAAAGCCGTGGGGCGCACGATGGAATAGCTCAGGCCGGATTCGATCAAGGCTTTTTCAAAGGCCAGCTTGGCATGTTGAAAAGCCAGCAAGGGCTTTTGCACACAGATGGCCGACAGTTGCACAAACTGTTTCACACCCGCAGCTTGCGCCGCTTGCAGCGCCCACACATGGGCTTGGTGATCGACCCGCCAAGCGTCTTGAGGCGAGCCCATGCGCGAGGCCATGCAAGAGACCACCGCATCCAAATGGAAGTGCGCCAAATCGGCTTGTTTCCAAAAACCCTCATCGGTCGCATTCCCCCAGAGCAGCGTGGCCCCAGGCAGTCGTTGCGCAAGCCCTGTGTCGGCTTGCTTGGAGTCCGCGCCTTGGCGGGGCCTGACCAGGCAAACCACCTCGTGGCCGCGCCGCAGCAGCGCCCGAGCCGTGGCCATGCCGATCGTGCCGGTCGCGCCGAGCAAGAGCACACGTTTGCCAGCCGTAGATGCCCAACCCGTCTCTGGCCGCGAAGTGCGGGTGTCTGGGCAAGACTCAGGGCTGGAAAGCAGATCGGTGGTCACGCCGGGAAATCCCAAAATGGTTAGAAATTCAATGTTACTGTGGTTTGACTGCTGGCAATGGCGATGGCGATGCCCCATTCTTGACGGGGTCAAGGAAATTGCCTTTAGCATTGGGTGTGCCCCAATCCTCTTCCATCCCCTCTTCTATCACCCCTTCACTCCCACCCTCTTTGTCCGCTTTGAGGCGCGACATCGCGTCGCCGGCGGGTCGCATCAGCCTTTACAGCGCTGGGCCCCAAGTGCCAAGGCGTGGTCTGGCACCCTTGCTGCTGGTGCACAGCGTGAACGCTGCAGCCTCGGCCGCCGAAGTTGCCCCTTTGTTTGCCCATTACGCGCAACAGCGTGCGGTCTACGCTTTGGAGCTGCCAGGTTTTGGGTTTTCTGAGCGCAGTACACGCGCTTACACGCCGCGCTTGATGACCGATGCCTTGCATGCTGCGCTGGCCGTCATCCAGTCTGAACACGGCGGCGAGGCCGCTGATGTGTTGGCTTTGTCGTTGTCCAGCGAGTTCGCTGTCCGGGCCAAAGACGAGGCACCGCATACCATCCGGCGGCTTGCACTGGTCAGCCCGACGGGCTTCAGCGGGAATAAACGCCGCTATGGGCCAGCCGGGGGTACTCTGGGTTTGCCTTGGCTTTACCGTTTGCTGAGCTTGAACTTTTGGCGTCAAGGTATTTTCAATGCCTTGACCAAACCCCAAGTCATTCGATACTTTCTCAAGCGCACCTGGGGTTCTGAACAGATCGATGAGAGCTTGTGGCGGTATTGCGTGCTGAGCGCCAGGCAGCCAGACGCAGCAAACGCGCCCTTGTATTTTGTGTCAGCCTTCCTGTTCAGCACCGACATCAACCAACTTTACGAGCGACTGGAAGGTCCTGTCTGGGTCTCCATGGCCACTCGGGGGGATTTCACCGATTACCGGGGTCGGCATACGGTAGAGGGCAAAACCAATTGGCAGTTTTGTGCCATTGAAGGTGGCGCGCTGGCGTTTTTTGAAGACTTGAATGGCTTTACCCAGAAACTCGATCCGCACTGGGACTGATGTCGTTGACAGCCCAGCATTTTTTGGCGCGAAAATCCCGGCCGCTTGGGTCCCCCACACCGGGCCCATCCTTTTTGCAGTTCTCCCTTGAATCCACCCCGTTCATTCGCCATGAAAACACCCCAAAATTCCAGCCCTGTTGTTGTTGTCACCGGAGGCGCTCGCGGCATTGGCTTAGAGATTGGCAACACCTTCCTGAAGCGCGGCTACCGAGTGGCGGCGCTGGATGTTGACAAGGCAACGCTGGCCAAGGCCGAGGCCCATTTCAACACCCCCAATTTCTTGGCCATTCAATGCGATGTGTCCAAGCCCATGCAGCTGTCGCGGTCCATCGATCGCGTTGAGAAAAAATTCGGCCGCATCGATTCACTGGTCAACAACGCGGGTGTTGCGATTTTCAAACCGATCTTGGACGTGACTTGGCAAGATTGGCGGTCCATCATGGACACCAATTTGGACGGTGCCTTTTGGTGCACGCAGCTTTGTGCCAAAGTCATGCTCAAAAATGGGGGTGGCAGTGTGGTCAACATCGCCTCGATCTCGGGCCTGAGGGCCAGCACTCTGCGGGTGGCCTATGGCACCAGCAAAGCGGCCATCATCCACCTGACCAAACAACAAGCCGCAGAATTGGGGGATGTTGGCATTCGCGTGAACTGTGTCGCGCCAGGGCCCGTGGCCACTGAAATGGCCAAGTTGGTCCACAGCCAGGCCATCATCAAGGACTACCACGACACCATCCCCATGAACCGCTATGGCAGCACCGAAGAAATCGCCAACGCAGTGGCCTTTTTGTGCAGCGCGCAGGCCAGCTACATCAATGGCCAAACCATCGCGGTAGACGGTGGCTTTGACGCCGCGGGTGTGGGTTTGCCCACTCTGCGCAAAAGTCGCCCCAGCGCACCACCGTTGACGCCCAAGCCCAAGCCCAAGCCCAAGTCGGTTTGATCCTTTGCGCCGATGTCAGTTTGACCCGTGCCTGACCGCTGAAGGTTCTGGAGCATTGGCGGTCGGCGGTCATGGGTGACGCGCTGGGCACGTCAGAGGTTTTTGCCGCTTGAGCCCGTCATCCCGCTGCCCAAGCGCCGGTGCTGCAAGGCTTGCAAGTGGTGCCGCACCGACTTGAGCCGCTCTAGGTCCATCTGGCCCATCACCACACCCTCGCCTAGGGGCAGCTCTGCCACCACCTCCCCCCAAGGGTCGATCAACAAGCTGTGCCCATAGGTTTGGCGACCACTGGCGTGGGTACCGCCTTGCGCCGCAGCCAAAACGTAACACTGGTTTTCGATGGCGCGAGCGCGCAACAAGACGTGCCAGTGCGCCGTTCCGGTCGGCACCGTGAAGGCCGAAGGCACCAAGATCAGATCCACCTCGCCCATGGCACGGTAGAGCTCCGGAAAACGCAGGTCATAACAAATGGACAGGCCAACCCGGCCAAAGGGTGTGTCGGCCACAACGACCGAGGTTCCCGCCACCATGGTGCGGCCTTCGTCCAAATGGCGCGTGCCGTCTTGGTAGCTGAAGAGATGCAGCTTGTCGTAGCGCGCCACCCGCTCGCCTTGCGGATTGAAGAGCAGTGCCGTGTTGGTGACCTTGGCGGGGTCCGGGGTCTGGATGGGGACAGAGCCACCTGCAACCCACATCGCATGTTGCCGAGCTTTGGCTGAGAGCATGGCTTGGACAGGCCCCTGCCCCAGCGCTTCGGCAATCTGAAATTTGTCGGTCTCGCTCAAACCCATCTGCACAAAGTACTCGGGCAGAGAAACCAGTTGGGCGCCCTCGGCGGCGGCTTGGTCCATCAGTCTTTCGGCTGTTGCCAAGTTGGTGGCCAAGTCCGGCTTTGATACCATTTGCAATGCGGCTATCTTCATGTGTGCTTTCGTTTGAGGCGGTCTGAAAATCACCCACTTGGCTCAAGCCAGCTTCAGCCGGTGATCATCACGACATTATTTGCAGGAACGCTGATTTCCAATGCCACCCATTCACCAACCGTTTGGAGTTTGGGAAAGCCCAAGCCTGCCACATTGAACCGTCCCGGTTTGGCTGCAAAAAACTGCTGGCGTAAACCTCGCCGATTGGCATATTGCGTTCTTTGATCGGTTGGCCTGTCCGCCTGCTTTTCTCCTTGCCCTGGTCATTGCGCTGGTCATTGCGCTGGCGCGAACCCAAAGAACCATCCAAGCGGCTCAGCCTGCAAGGACTGGGCCAAACATGTCATCGATCCGTTGCTGCACCTGCAGGCTGCGCAAGCCCAAGCCCTTGGGCGTTTTCAGGCCAATGATCAATCAGCGCATGTGTTGGTGCGACGCCTGCATGCCCGCCAAGTCTGCTCAAGGCATGGCGCGGTGCAGCAAGCACTCGTGCAGTGCTCAAAAAAAAACTGCAAAGCATTTTTATCGGGTTCGCCGGGTTAAGCAGCTGAGCGCTGCCGATCTCAGAAAAACGCCATGGTGCGCACCTCGATGCTTTCGCGTTTCAAGGCATCGGGCGCCGTATCGGGGTGCTCAAAAGCCGAATGCCCCATGAACCGACAGCGCCCATCGGTGGCCGAGTCATAGGTTTTGAGCAACAAAGCGTGGTGCGCCTCCATGAAGGGGAAGTACATCCAGCGGTGTTTGGGTGAATGCCGCATGACGTAAATTTCACCCGTTCTGTCCAGGTACTTGAGCTCCATGCGCAGCATGTCGCCTTCGTCGTGTGTCGAGGCATCGCACATGGCCAAGGGCAACTCTTCAACCCGTTGGTAAAGCGGCTTCCACACGTTGTAAAAAGCCACCCGGCCTTGCAGCAGATGCGGGGCGTCTTCGGGCAAGATGTCGTGCACCCTTTGCGGCCCACTCTTGACCGTGTAATCGCTGTGGACCAACAAGACGGCGGGTCTTTGGACTTCTGTTTGTTGCTTCAGGTCGGCGGGCAAGCGCTGCCGGATGGTGTGATCAAACACCTCCACCCGCTTGGCCCCTGTGTGGGCCTTCACAAAATCCACCACCTGCTGATAAAACACCTGCTTGACCTTCGCTTCATCGGCAAAGTCCTTGAAGGAAGGGTCAAAGTCATGCAACTCAAAGCCCTCCTTGTCCAGACGAATCTCATGTTGCAAAGGCCAAGCATCGTGAATGGCCACTTCGTGCACGTCCGTCCCCGGCGGATTGAGCTTCACGCTCGGGTCCGGCTCGTAAAAATAATAATCCGGCGGTCGGCCGTTGTCCTCGGAGTAATTCAGAGTCGCGCGGACGGCGTGCAAATCGGTCATGGCTGAAGTCAATTGGTTTTTTGGGTGGTGAAACCTTCGTACACCATGGTGTTTTGCCAGCAAGGCAAGGCCTCGACATCTTGCAGCAGCCAGCGTGTCAGATGTTGGTGCGGGCCCAAAGGCAACTTTTGCCAACCGTGCAAGTGCAAGGGGGCCGCCAAGGCGATGTCCGCAATGCTGACTTGCTCACCACACACCCAGCGGCTCGATGCCAGGCGTTTGTCCAAAATACCCGCCAGCTTGTGAAACTGGGCCTCCTGCGCCGCCAAGACTGCCGGGTCAGGCACGCCGCCCAACAAGGGCTTGACGCAGTTTTCCACCAAGAAGACATAACAGCTTGGAAACCAGCTGGAAGACTCCCACAGCAACCAGCGGTTGATGTCGGCACGGGTTGTCAAATCCTGGGGATACGCCGATGCATGGCCGGTTTTGTCAGCCGCGTACTGCAAGATGGCGTTGGACTCCCAGAGCACCAAGTCGCCGTCGACCATGGCTGGCAAAGACGCGTTGGGGTTCAGACTGACAAAGGGTTCCAGTTTTTGTTCACCCTTGAAGTAGTCAACGTGCACCAGCTCGTAGGGGGCACCCATCAGCTGCAAGCCAGCCAGCACTTTTTTGCAATTGACGGTGATCGGGTCTGCGTGAATTTTCATGTTGTCTCCGTGGTTTGTATGGTTTCATGAACAATCGCCGTGCCAGTTTAAAAATTGACCCGAGTCAAAACAACTGCTGTAATGCAAATCAATTGTTTTTGAATCACGAACAATGAGCACGCCCGAACGGCAGCATCGCCCCATCTCCACCGACATGCTGGCAGCCTTCCTGAAGGTGGCGGAATGTCGCAGCGTCAGTCAGGCCGCCGTTTCTTTGGACGTGGCCAAAAGCCTGATCAGCAAGCGCATCGCTCAACTGGAAGAGCGCCTGGAAACCACGCTGTTCAGCAGAAGCACCCGCAAGGTCGCGCTGACGCCCGCTGGAGAAACCTATGTGGACTATGCAAAAAGGGCGCTGGCCGAAGTGTCCGATGGCATGGAACGCGTGCGCTCGCTGCGAACCGAGCTGAGCGGCAATTTGCGCTTGACCGCACCGGTGTCCTGGGGACAGCGGGTTTTGGCCAAGCACCTGCCCGAATTTCTCAAGATGCACCCCCATCTGGAGATCGACCTCATGCTGACCGATCGCATGATGGACATGGCCGCCGAGCGCATCGACGTCGCCTTGCGTTGGTCCAGCCACGCCAAGCATGAGCGCCACGGCACCCCCTTGACCGAAATCAAATGGTTTTTGACCGCAGCCCCCGCTTACATCGCCCAACACGGCCTGCCCTCTGAACCGGCCGAACTGAACGGTCACGCGTGCGTGTATTACCGCCGAGACAACACCGATGACCACTGGACCTTGCAGCACGACCCGGCCGCAAGCGCTAGCGATGCCCACCATGTGGAAGTCAAAGTGAATGGGCGATACCGTGTTGACAACCCAGAGGCCGTGCTGGAAGCTGCCCTGGCAGGCATGGGCATCGCTCTGTTGCCCGACTACCTGTGCGTCCCAGCCATAGAACAAGGCAGCTTGGTCAAAGTGCTGACACCCTGGACCCCGCTCACCAAGTTTGGCACCCACATCCTTGCAATGTGCCCACCTGATCGGAAGAAGATCTCTCGGAATCAGGCCCTGATCGACGACCTGCAACGCACCATGTCGCAAGACCCAGCCATGACAAAAAAAACCGCATTCACAGAGAAATTTCAACCATTGAATCGAACAATCACTTGATCCGAATGGCTTTTTGAAATGGCGCTTGGTCCGAGGGCACTCGCCTGATTCAGTCGGATAAACTGGCTCTCTTCAATGACCATGAACCCGCGACGCATGCCCCATCCTGTCTTGTGCCATCGGCTGGGTCTCGCTTGTCGTGATCGGGTCAGCCTCGCGGGGCAGCGATGAGCGATTCACCCACCTCACGAGGCATCAGCCGAGGCGCACTCGTCCTGGCGGGGGCCACCGTGGTGAATCTGCCGTTTGGCACCGTCTATGCCTTTTCTGTCTTCCTCAAGCCGATGGAGGCGCTGCTGGGTATTGGGCGCACCGAGATGGCGATCGTGTTTTCCATGGCATCGGTCTTTCTCACGCTCGGCATGCTCATTGGACCGGCCCTTTACCGTCGCTTTGCACCCGTGCCCCTGCTGCTGGTGTGCGGCGCACTGAGTGCCTGTGGCCTGCTGATCTGCGCCACTGCACAGGGCATTGAGCACTTGCTGCTGGGTTACGGCGTTTTGTTCGGGCTGGGCGGCGGGGTGGCTTTCATCATGATGCAGCAGGGTCTGAATCAGACCATCAGCCCGATGAGCGGGCTGGCCAACGGCTACGTGGTCAGCCTCTACCCCATGGGGGCCATGCTCGGCGCACCGGTTTTTGGCTGGGCCATCGAGGCCTTCGGCTTGCGTGCCACCCTGGCGGGTCTTGCGCTCACGGTGCTCACTTGCTGCGCCGTCGCTGCCGTGCTCTGGCGCCTTGCCCAGGTTCGCATGCAAGACCCTGGCGCGAGTACAGCCGACAGCCAGGCCCGCCACTGGGGCTTGTTTGCCCGGCTGTTTACTGTGTTCTTTCTCGCAGCCTCGGCGGGGCTGATGGTGATGAGCCAGGCCGCTGGCATTTTGCAGGCCTATGGTGCAACAAGCCTGTTTGCGCTGGGCGGCACCACGTTCATCACCGGCGCGATTGCTGCAGCGCGCATTGGAGGGGGCTGGCTCATTGATCGTTTCGCGGTACCTCGTGTGGCCTGCGTGGCCCACCTGATCGCCCTCACTGGTTCGTGCCTGTTATTGACCTGGCCGGGGCCGGGCATGGCAGTTCTGTCCATGACGCTGATCGGCTGCGGCTATGGCTTCATCTCGGGTCTGACGGCGGGTGCCATTGCGCGCTACTGGCATCCCAATGCCTTTGGCCGGGTAGCCGGGCAGTTGTACATTGCCTGGTGCATCGCGGCCATCAGTCTGCCGGTGCTGGCGGGTTGGCTGTACGACCAGAGCCAAGGCTATGAGCAAGCCATGCGCATTGCCGCCGGCGTGAACCTGCTGGGTGCGCTGATGGCTTTGAGCTTGCCGGCGAAGGCGCGATCACAGCTTCCTGCGCCGACCCAGCCTGCACCGAGGGTCGAGTCGGCCTGAGCATGCGGATGCACGCCCTCAATGGCAGCGTGTTGCGCATGCGTTGCAGCCTTGACTTGGCTGATTGCTGGTGCCAACTTTTGATGTGTCCACCCATGGCGGCTGCCAGCGCGCACCCTGCAACGGGTTGCAGGTCATCGCGCTGCGTCACAGCGGGTCGGCAAACTGGGGCTATTGGATGTCGGGGCCGACATGCGGGCTCGGCCGGGAGACTTGTTAGACCCTTTCATGGGCCACCCTGAGGCGTTTGAAACGCCTTTTCACACAGTCCAGTTCGCAGCCGTACAGACTGCAGCATTCAACGCAGCCAAACTCGCAGCTCATGGCCGTATGCGCCTGTTGTCCGGCTGAGCCTCTTGCATGCTTCGATGAAACCATTTCCACCCACCCACACTCTGGCTGAGCCATGGACCTTTCCTCGCAAGGTCTTGCTGGTCGCCTTCGCGCTGCTCTTGGCCCTGATAGCCTGGCAGTTGCTGGACCTCATCATGTTGACGTTCGGCGCGGTGATCGTGGCCACGGTGCTGCGCTCACTGGCCGCGGCGCTCGAGCGCCATGCGCGCGTGCCCAGCAAGATTTCCGTCATGGCGGCCTTGTTGTTGGTGCTGTTCATGATCGCGGCGGTATCTTGGCTTGTCGGTGAACCCTTAGCGAAGCAGTTCGACATCCTGCGCCAACGCCTCCCCGCGGCCGTGGACGCCGTCATGCAATGGCTCAACAGCCATCGCCTCGGGGTCGCAGCCTTGCAGTACATCGAAGAGGCTCGCAGCAAAGATGCCAGCTCGTGGGCAATACGGGTTGCAGGCGCCGCAGGTTCAACCTTTGGCGCGCTCGGCGGTGCCGCCTTGGTGTTGGTGATGGGCCTTTACTTGGCTGTGGCACCCCGCGTTTACAGGGACGGCCTGGTCAGGCTCATGCCGCTGTCGGTAAGACAGCGTGTCGGCGAGGCGCTGGATGCCTGCGGGATTGCTCTGTCGCGTTGGCTGCTGGGGCAATCGGTATCGATGCTCTTTGTCGGCGTCACCACGGCCTTGGGCTTGTGGCTGCTGGATGTGCCGCTGGCGTTTTCGGTGGGTGTGCTGTCCGGCCTGCTGGCTTTCATTCCTTTTTTCGGCGCCATCGCTGGCGGCTTGCTGGCCGTGTTGCTGGGCTTCATGCAGGGGCCCGAGACGGCGCTTTTTGTATTGATCCTGGCCATGTTGATCCAACAGCTCGAAGGCAATGTGCTGATGCCGCTGGTGGAACGCTGGGCGGTAGGCCTGCCACCCGTGCTCGGCATCGCAGCGACCGTCATGTTCGGCGTGCTGTTCGGCCTGCTGGGCGTGCTCTTGGCAGCACCGGCCATGATCGTGCTCATGGTCGTGGTGCAGCGGCTCTATATCAAAGGGGTGCTCGAAGAAGGTGGCTGATCCTGTGCAGCGCTCACGGGTGATCGAGACTGCCTGCAATGGGCGTGACGGGACATGCCATGGCAAGTATGGCGTTTTTGGCAACATGGGGTGATGCGCCCAACTTTTCAGCGCGCATGGCGAGATTGAGTTGATCAACCACTCCCGCCCAATTCGCGTCCAGTTGGATTTTTCCATACAAAAAAGTAGCTTGACTTGCCGTCCAAAAGCTTGCGTCTTCAAGTCTTGTGCCGTTATTCAATGGCGAGTTTTGGGCTATGAAAAACTGAATGCTGCCAGCATCCGAAGGCAAACCCAGTTGATCAAACAACTCTTCGAGGCGATGGTAAGTAGAGTCCATTTTTTATCTCAGTTTTAGAGCTTCAGTGCCGCTCTGCCAGCGCTTCATCCATGGCTTGTGAACAGCCAAAAAATGCGGTGCAGCACGTCTGTCCCGCACTTGGATCTTTCAGGTCGGCTCCATTTATTTGCCTGAACAGTTGCAGGCTGCTTTCGTCTTTTGTTGTGCCATGTTCCGACTGACCGCGCTTTCGCTGGATCACAGTGCCATTCCAATGTAGGCATTCAAATGAGCAAGTTCTGTGCGCCAGCCCACGCTCTCGTAACGCCGCCACGTGTGGTGTGGTGACCACCGTCCTAAGATCGTGCCGGTCACCCAAACGGTGCGCTTGCGCACAGACCATTGGAGGGCCATTGCCTAGCCTGCATGTGTGCGACTTTCGTCACACGTCGACACAAGTTCGACCAACTTTTAAGGGGCACACCATGCGCATCAACACAGATCAAATCAAAGGCCATTCCAATGAAGCTATTGGCAAAGTCAAAGAGACAGTAGGTGAAGTTGTAGGCAATAAAGAGCTTGAAATCAAAGGTGCGATTCAGAAAAATATCGGAATCGTTCAATCCAAGGTCGGCGATGTCAAGTCGGCCATCACCAAAAAACAGTAGTGTCCCAACGTTTTCCCATCAGGGCTTCGTGAGTTAATGATTTACCTTGGGTTCTTGGCATTTCAGTCTGGTCTCGATTTGAACTTAGATTCCATGACTTATGGTCCTTTGCGTTCGCACGCAAAGGACCGCCGAAGTGGACCCCAAAGCCCGGACAGACTTGATGCCACCGCTTGACGTCTGGTGAACCTCTTGCGGTGTTTGGTTGTCCAGTGACTGGTGCGGGCGCTCGGTGTTGTAAAACGCAAGGTATTTCGTCAGGCCCACCAACAACTCGCCCATGGTCGCGTAGCCGTTGAGGTAGATGTCTTCATGCCACCGAGCGCCTTCTTGAACAAGCCGAAGCCACCATTGCCGAGGCAGGTTTTGACATGCTCAACGCCGTCTGGCCAGAGCGTGATGGCTTTCAGGCAGGCCTGGATGTGGGCCGCGCTGGCAGCGAGTCCAGCAACCCGCACCTCAAGCAAGCGGCACAGTGCGTGGCGCAGGCCTTGCTGACTTTGGCCATGTCCTGATTTTTTTCTGCGCCATGCTGTGGCGTGCGCATTCGTGGTGGCTTATATTGGCTCATTTCAAGCTTTTTGGAATGAACCATGTCCTCTGCGCTTTCTGTTCGCCACTTACTCACCGCCTTGACCAGCTCACTGGCCCTGAACGCATGGGCCGTGGAAGTGGTCTTTCATCCCGTGGCCCCCAACGTCTACGCCTTCGTGGGCGACACCGAAGGCCGCACCTATGACAACGAGGCCTTGAACGCCAACCTAGGCCTGGTGGTGACGCCTGAGGGCGCTTTGCTGATCGACAGCGGCGCCAGCTATTTGGGCGCACAAAAAATCGCCGCAGCCGCGCGAAAAGTCAGCGCCCAGCCGATCAAATGGGTGATCAACACGGGCGGGCAAGACCACCGCTGGATGGGCAATGGTTTTTTCAAGAACCAAGACGCCGAGATCCTGGCCCATGCCAACGGCCAAGCCGACATGACAGCCCGAGGCCCTGCGCACCTGCGCAGCAACGCGCCCGTGCTCAAAGAAAAATTGGCCGGCACCGAAGTCGTGCTGCCCACGCGCTGGTTGACCGAGGCGGACACCACGCTAAAGTGGGGCGGCGTGACCGTGCGGGTGGTACACCGGGGCGGCGGGCACACGCCGGGCGACAGCATGGTGTGGTTGCCGCAAAGCGGCGTGGTGTTCACGGGCGATGTGGTCTATGTGGACCGAATTTTGGGACTGCACCCGGTCAGCAAAACCAGGACCTGGGTTCAGTCTTTTGCCGCGATGCAAGCGCTCAAGCCCCAAGTGGTGGTGCCTGGCCATGGCCGCGTGACCACACTGGCGCAAGCCCAAAAAGACACGGGGGACTTGCTCACCGCCTTGCGTGCTCACATGGGCAAAGCCGTGGAGACGGGTACCGACATCAGTGCGGCCGTCAAACGCTTCGATGCCGCTCCCTTCAAGCACCTGCAGCATGCGGATGTCTGGCTGCCGCAACTGGCCAACCTCACCTACCTAGTAGTTCGTTCCATCAATACAGTTACTAAATAGATGATAATCGCTATGCTTTTTCTTCAACTCATGAAAGCGGTGATCATGGCGAGAAAATCTGAACGGCCGTCGTTGGTGCTGACGCAAGAA
>NZ_JBIKIL010000098.1:0-14766 GCF_044361645.1 Limnohabitans sp.
CGCATCCTCAAAGGCATAGCAGAGATCAATGCATCGCCAGTGGTGTTTCGTTGGAACAAGTTCGACCTCGGTGTCGCCTAATATGCATTGGTTTTAATGGAACGATGTACTAGTAGAGGGGTACCGAGACCCGTGCTTTTGAAAAGGAGTTTGCCGCCTGGTGTGGCACGGCGCATGCCGTGGCGCTGGCCAATGGCACGCTGGCGCTCGATGTGGCGCTGAAAGCCTTGGGCATTGGCCCGGGGGACGAGGTGGTGGTGACGCCGCGCACCTTCATTGCGTCAATTTCGTGCGTGGTGAATGCGGGGGCTGTGCCGGTGTTTGCCGATGTGGAGCCTGATTCCGGAAATATTTCGGCTCGCACCATCGCTGCAGTTTTGACTCCGCGCACGCGGGCGGTGATTTGTGTGCATTTGGCGGGTTGGCCTTGCGACATGGACCCGATCATGGCGTTGGCGGCGCTGCATGACTTGAAGGTGATTGAGGATTGCGCGCAGGCGCATGGGGCGCGTTACAAGGGGCGGCCGGTGGGCAGCATTGGTCATGTGGGTGGGGGCCTGGAGTTTTTGCCAGGACAAGATCATGACCACCGGTGGCGAGGGCATTATGGTGACCACAAATGACAAGGCATTGCGGGAGGCCATGTGGTCTTTCAAGGACCATGGTAAGAGTTACGAGACGGTTTATGAGCGCCAGCACCCGCCGGGCTTCAGGTGGCTGCATGAGAGTTTTGGCACCAATTGGCGCATGCTGGAGATGCAGGCGATGATTGGGCGCATTCAGCTGCAGCGCATGCACGATTGGACGGCCAAGCGACACGCCCATGCCAACGCGCTTGCGGCTGCTTTGCGACCGTTTGCGGGGGAAGGCGGCGTGGTTCGTTTGCCGCAGCTGAGTTGCGCCTCCTGCCTTGGATCACCGCGCTGCGCTCGCGATGACTACTCTGTGAGCGCTGGCGCTGACGAAAATTCTATTCCTGTCATGGCGAACGATGCAAAGCCATCCAATTGTGTACACGCGCAATACAAGTTTTACGCTTATGTTCGCCCAGAAAACTTGGCCTCGGGCTGGAGTCGTGACCGCATCATTGAGACCATCAACGCTGGTGGGGTTCCTTGCTACCAAGGCAGTTGCAGCGAGGTCTACCTAGAAAAAGCCTTCGATGGGACCGGTTGGCGACCGGCTAAGCGTTTGTCCGTGGCCCAACTACTGGGCGAGACCAGCCTGATGTGGCTGGTTCATCCGACACTCACCTCAGAAAACCTGCAGAAAATGTTGGGCATAGTGAACCATGTAATGAAAGAAGCCAGCCTATGACTTCATCAGTTTGGGTGAATAGAGCACTGGCCTTACCGCGCATGTCTAAGCGCTTAATGGCTTTAACCGTGGACTTGAGCTTGTGCATGCTGACGGTTTGGCTTGCGTTTTATTTGCGATTGGGTGAGTGGGTCCCGATGCAGGGGCACCCACAGTGGCGGCCAATGTCTGCGGCCTTGTTGTCGGTGGTTTTGGCGTTGCCGATTTTTGTGGTCCATGGTTTTTATCGGGCCATTTTTCGGTATTCGGGTTGGCCCGCTTTGATGACAGTGGCCAAGGCCATGTTGGTCTATGGGCTTTTATTTTTCACGTTCATCACCGCGTTTGGTCTAGAAGGTGTTCCGCGAACCTTGGGCTTGATTCAGCCCATGTTGTTGCTCTTAGCTGTCGGTTTGTCTAGGGCCTTGGCGCGCTATTGGTTAGGTGGTGCTTACCATAACCGCTTGCGTTTGGCGGCTTTGCCCAAGGTGTTGGTGTATGGCGCTGGCGATGCCGGACGTCAGCTGGTACGTGGTATGGCCAATAGCCACGAGATGCGGGTCGTGGGTTTTTTGGATGACGACGATCGCTTGCATGGCCATGTACTCAATGGCCAAGCCATCTTCAATCCAAAAGACTTGGGTGAGCTGGTATTGAATTTGGGCGTCACACACGTCTTGTTGGCATTGCCCACAATCAGCCGTTCGCGCCGCAATGAAATCCTGAACACATTGGCACCTTTCAAAGTGTCAGTTCGAACCTTACCCAGTTTGAATGATTTGGCGCAGGGCAAAGTGAATGTATCCGACCTGCGCGAGCTGGACATTGACGACCTGCTGGGCCGCGAGCCCGTGCAACCAAATGGCTTGCTCTTGAATTTGAACACCCACCGTAAAAGGGTGTTGGTGACGGGGGCGGGAGGCAGCATTGGCAGTGAGTTGTGCCGCCAGATTCTCAAGACCAACCCCAAACAGTTGTTGTTGGTGGAGATGAGTGAGTTTGCGCTGTACCAGATTCACCAAGAGCTGCAAGCGGCTCTGGCGGGCGACCGGATGAGCGTGAACGAGCCGGTAGAGGGCGATGCGCCTGAGGCGGCAGATGCAAGTGATGGGCCGGACATAGAAATCGTGCCCTTGCTGGCCTCGGTGTGCGATGAAGTGCGCATGCACGAGATCATGGACACCTGGAAGCCGCACACGGTGTACCACGCCGCTGCCTACAAACACGTGCCGCTGGTGGAGCACAACCCGGCCGAGGGGGTGCGCAACAACGTGTGGGGTACGCGGGTGTGCGCCGAGGCGGCGCAGCGCAATGGGGTGCGCAACTTTGTACTGATCAGCACCGACAAGGCTGTGCGGCCCACGAACATCATGGGCGCGAGCAAGCGCTTGGCGGAGATGGTGTTGCAGGCACTCGCCGATGGATCGCCACGCTTCGCTCGTGATGACACATTTAGAAGCACTCGTGATGACACATTCAAAATCACTCGCGATGAAACATTCAAAATCACTCGCGATGACGAATCAAATGTCACTGCGAATTTGACTTTTGTCACTGCCAGCGCAGCGAAGCGGTCCATCACCACGTTTTCCATGGTCCGCTTCGGTAACGTCCTGGGTTCCAGTGGCTCGGTGGTGCCACTGTTCCGCGAGCAGATTAAAAACGGTGGGCCTATTACGCTGACGCATGCCGGCATCACCCGCTACTTTATGACCATCCCCGAAGCGGCTCAGCTGGTCATTCAGGCCGGTGCCATGGGGCAAGGTGGTGGTGTGTTCGTGCTCGACATGGGCCAGCCGGTCAAGATCATCGAACTGGCTCGCCGCATGGTGGAACTTTCTGGCCTGACGGTACGCGACGAGTTGCACCCCGATGGCGACATCGAACTCACTGTGACCGGGCTGCGCCCCGGTGAAAAGCTTTACGAGGAGCTGCTGATCGGCGACAACCCCAAGCCCACCCAACACCCGCGCATCATGAAGGCGCACGAGCAGTTTTTACCTTGGCCGCAGTTGGTCAGTAAGCTGGACGCTTTGTCACTGGCCATGAGCGTGAACGACGTGCCTGTGATCCGGGGCCTTTTGCAGCAGCTGGTGTCGGGCTATCAGCCCAGCGGTGAAGTGGTGGACTGGGTGCACTTGGCGCAAGAGCGCGAAGCCTTGGCCAATGAATAAGCGCAACGCTGTGCGCGTGCACCTGCGTTGAACAGTTCGCACAAACAAGTGATTGATTTCACAGACCTCACGTTTCATCGTTTTCAATTAGTTGTCCCTGCAGACGTCCTTGGCTCATGATCGTTTGCCAAGACTTTTGGCAATGTTTGTCTTGATTGCCTTCAATCGCTGCGCGTCTTGTGGATTGTTGGCGGCGTTGCGCATGGCCTGTCGGATGAACACAAACACCAACAGCATAAAACCAGTGACCAAAGTGGCAACGAAAGCGATCCGGGCTTTTTGGGACTTGACTGATTTGTCAGGCAGGCTAGGCAGCTGGACAAACACTTCCTCGCCAAAGGGCTTGAGACTGTTTTCAATCTCTTGCAGAGATTGCTGAGCGCTTAGGCGCTGCTGCAGCAGCAAGCTGTAGGCGCGCAAGCTGGATTCGCTGTCGGCGCTGGGGCGAACCACGTTTTGGCTGAGCGACGGGATCACTGCGTTCAACTCGTCGAGTGTGGCTTGCGCCGTTACCCGCCGTTGCTCGGTTTGCTCCAGTAAGCGGCCTTTGGGCAGCAGCTGTCTGCGCAGCTCGTCAATGGTGGCCAGATGCAGCTTTTGGGCTTGTTCGGCACTGGGCCCGCTCACAGACAATACCAGCGTAACGTCTTTTTTGTTGAACGTGGGTTTGATGGTGTCGCGCAATTCACTCAGCTGGACTGTGCGCGGTGCCTTGCTGTCGATCCAAGGTGCCAAGGGCAGCAACGGGGTCAGCAAGTCGTCCGAGCTCAGCAGCCCGATGGCGCTCTCACCCAAGCGCAGCACGCTGCGGCTATCAAACGTGGGTGTCACTACAAAAGTGATACTCAACGCGGTCAAACCCATCACCAAGGGACCAACAACCAAAAGGCGCAGGTTTTCTGTGATGGTGGCCAACAAGTCGAGCAGGCTGATTTCTTCGTCGGCGTGGACGGGCGTGTAGTCTGTGCTGGGTAAATCGGTCATGGCCAGAGGTGAAAAATATGGAGATTTTATCTTCGCAAGCGGCCACCGTGGTGAGGGGCGCTTGGCGGACTTACACGAATTACTGGCTTGCACCTTCCAAGCGCCAATGCAGCAGTCGCCAACAGCGGGAATCATCAAGTCGGTCGCGGGGCCGACGGCGGTGACCCAATAGGGTTACAAGGCTTCGGGCATGCGGTCTTGCGTGCCGAGTTCTGGGTGCTCAGCCAACTCGATACCGAACCTGCCACCATAGTTGATGGCCATGTGTTTGGGTTTCGAAGATTTTTGTACTTTATGATTCGTCAATGCTGCTTGGTTTTGCATATTTTTTAATTTATGTTTTTTACTTCACAATCGTTTGATGTCGCTTGCTCTGGTGCTTCAACTTGGCCGTTTTGCTTGGACGAGAAGTCATCTGCAGTGCCGTTTGCCAATGAGCCCACAACGGCCCGCAGTGTGTGCATTGCGCCGATGCAGCGCCCGGGGGCAAGCCATCCAGACCAAGCATGCCAGGTGATTTTTTCAGGGCATCACTTTGCTGGCCCTGACCCAGCACGCGCTACGCCACCAGGCCGAGATGCTGGGCACTTCTGCTGGAAAGACAAAGCCGCGCAAGACCTGCCGTGCAGGGCTGCGGTTTTGGGGGCATGGCGGGGTGGTCGATGGCCCCAAGATCATGCATGGCGCGGAGCACCGGTCACCGCACAAAACACACTGCTTCTATGAAACTGATTGCCACCTTTGTTGTGTGCTTGGCCTGCGCCAGCACCTTGTCATGGGCCACCAGCCCCGTGTTGCCCAACACGTGTTTGAACACCGGCCCCACCCGCGAGTGCATCCACCAGACGTCTGAGCCTTTACCCGCGCCCATGCCTGGCCCCGCTCCGTCTGCTGGATTGCGGCCATTGCGCCCCCCCATTTCCTCCGACAATTTACTGTTGAACGGCTCGTTTGAGGAACCGATGCTTGCTGCAGGCAGCTGGGACGTGTTTCAGGCGGTGCCCGGCTGGGTGGCGGTGGACGGTCCGGGGATTGAAATTCAGCGCGGTGCGGCCGGTCGAGCCCAGCACGGCCAACAACTGGTTGAACTGGACAGCCACGGCAACAGCGCCATGGTGCAAGCGGTGGCGGTGCAGCCCGGCGCCAGCTATGCGCTGCGCTTTTGGACCATGGCACGGCCTGGCACATCGCCCACCACCAATGGGCTGGATGTGTTTGTGAACGACACCCGCGTGCAGCGCGTGCGGCATGCCCCTTCGGCAACAGCCCAATTCACCGAAGTTCAGCTGCGCTGGACGGCCGGCCCCGGCGTGCAGCAAGCGGTATTGCGTTTTGAGGCCAGCGGCTGCAGCGACGGCTTGGGCAGCTACCTGGATGCGGTGAGCTGGCGTCAGGTGTCGCGCGATTGAGAGGCCAGCGAGGGCTGAGCGGGCTCAGGCTTTGGTGGCACGCCAGCAGCAGTCGCCCCGGTGGCCGCCCCATGGCCCTCCCCGTTGCGGGCGGGGCGCTGGAAATCACCTTGAACGCTTTGGATGCCTTGGATGCCTTGGACGCGCTCAATGCCAGCGGCAATACGGTGGGCATCATGGCTCACATGGCGGCCATGAAAGAGCGCATCTCTGCACGGATCAGGGTCTAGAAAGGCGGCGGTGTGGCGCACTCGCGCTCGACACACCCCCCCCTCACTCTCGGCCTTGCGCTCAGCTCATTGACAAGCATTGAGATGACGGGTTTGGCTTCGGCCAGAGGGCTGCCAAGCCTGTACCCGCTAGACTTTAGGCAAGCCATGCCGAATTTGACACACCACTGCCGAGCGCCAATGCCATGAACACCGAACTGCGGGTCACCACCGGTAGGGCACCCAACAACTGGGCATGGCCAATGACAGAACTCACCGATGCGCATGCGCAAGGGCCTGCCAGCGCAGCATCTGCCGAAACACCTGTGAGGCTGGGCTGAGCCATGTCCCTTGACTACACCACACTGGACGCTCTGCGCAGCCACCACCCGGCCTGGCGGCTGTTGCGTTCGGACCATGCGCCACTGGTGGCCAGTTTTCTGCACCGGGTGTTCGTGGTGCCCAATGTGCGCGTGATGGCGGCGGCAGATTTGGCCGAGGCACTGGAGGACGCGCTGTATGCCTTGCGCCTGCATTTGGGGGAAAGCACTTTTCCCAAGTCAGCGCTGGAGTATCTGAACGATTGGGCCGCGCACGACAAGGGCTGGCTGCGCAAGTTTTACCGCACTGGCTCAGACGAAGCGCAGTTCGATTTGACCCCCGCCACCGAAAAGGCCATAGCCTGGCTGGCGCAGCTGAGCGAGCGGCAGTTCGTGGGCACCGAGTCGCGCTTGCTCACGTTGTTTGACCTGCTCAAACAAATGAGCCAAGGCAGCGAAGCCGACCCAGCCAAGCGCATCGCCGAGCTGCAGAAAAAGCGCGATGAAATCGACGCCGAAATCGCACGGGTGTTGTCGGGCGATGTGCCACTGTTGGACGACACCGCGGTGAAGGACCGTTTTCAGCAATTCACCCAAGGTGCACGCGAGTTGCTGACGGACTTTCGCGAGGTCGAGCACAATTTTCGCAAGTTGGATCGGCGTGTGCGCGAACGCATTGCGCTGTGGGAGGGGAGCAAGGGCGCACTGCTCGAAGACATCATGGGCGAGCGCGATGCGATTGCCGACTCCGACCAAGGCAAGAGCTTTCGCGCCTTTTGGGATTTTTTGCTGTCCAGCCGTCGGCAGGAGGAGTTGAGCGCACTGCTCGATCGCGTGCTGGCCCTGCCCGCCGTGGCCCAGTTGAAGCCAGATACCCGCACCCGCCGCGTTCATTACGATTGGATGGAGGCGGGCGAACATACCCAGCGCACCGTCGCCGCTTTGTCACAGCAATTGCGCCGTTTTCTGGATGACCAAGCGTGGCTGGAAAACCGCCGCATCATGGACATTTTGCACGGCATTGAAAGCAAGGCACTGGCACTGCGCGATGCGCCTGCACCCAGCAACGTGATAGAAATGGCGCAGGCCAGCGCAGACATTGCGCTGCCGATGGAACGCCCCCTGTTCACCCCAGCCCTTCAACCGATGATTGCAGACTTGGTGTTGCAGGCGGGCGATGAAGACATCGACCCGGCCAAGCTGTTTGACCAAGTGGTGGTTGACGCAGCGCGGTTGGCCCGCCATATCCGCCATGCCCTGCAAGACCGTGACCAAATCACTTTGGCTGAGCTGGTGCGCAGCCAGCCTCTGCAGCAGGGCTTGGCCGAATTGGTGAGCTATCTGCAATTGGGCAGTGCCAGCTTCAGCACCGTGGTGGACGACGACCAACCCGAGCCGATCCACTGGCAAACGCTGGCCACCAATGGCCAAACCATCACCCGCAGCGCACGACTGCCCCGCGTGATTTTCACGCGCTGAATAAGCACAAAAAAAGGCCCTGTATGGAAGATGAATTTTTGACCACCACGCCAACAAACCAAGGCTCGCAAGCCATGGTCGCGCCCTCTTCTGATTTGTCGGTGTTGCTGATCAACCTGCTCAAAAGCGTGCACTACCGCGATGCCGACGAACGCCAATGGGCGAGCCTGCTGAACCTGCAAGCGCGGGTGCGTGATTACGTGGCGGTGCTCAACCTTGAGTTGGTGCTCGACGAGGCCGAGGGCTATGCTTTCTTGAAGAGCCGCCCCGAAGCGGCCGAAGACGAAGCCGCGCCTCGCCTGCCCCGTTTGGTGGCACGCCGACCGCTGTCCTTTGCTGTGAGTTTGCTGCTGGCTTTGCTGCGCAAAAAACTCGCCGAATTTGACGCAGGTGGTGGCCAAGATGCCCATGCGGGGCGGCTGGTGCTTGCGCTTGACGACATCGTGGAACTGGTGCGCGTGTTCCTGCCCGATGGCTCCAATGAAACAAAACTCATCGACCAAATCGAGAGCACGATCAACAAGGTGACCGAATTGGGATTTTTGCAAAAACTCAAACCCGCCGGTGGCGATGCCGCCGGGCAGGCGCACTTCGAGGTCCGGCGTATTCTCAAGGCCTTTGTCGATGCCCAATGGCTGGCCGAATTCGATGCGCGCCTGGCCAACTACCAGTCTGAACTGGCCGGCGTGACCCCCACGCAGGAAGGGGCCCAGCATGCTTGAGCCGCCATCCATGGGCTTGGACTTTGCGTCGGACGACACGTTGACAGGCTTTCGGCTGAGCCGGCTGGAGGTGTTCAACTGGGGCACCTTTGACAGCCGGGTCTGGACGCTGCAACTTGACGGCAAGAATGGCTTGCTCACGGGCGATATTGGCTCGGGCAAGTCCACCTTGGTCGATGCCATCACCACATTGTTGGTGCCTGCCAACCGCATCGCCTACAACAAGGCGGCAGGTGCAGACAACAAGGAAAGAACACTGCGCTCCTACGTGCTGGGGCATTACAAATCCGAACGCAATGAGGTCACCGGTGCGGCCAAGCCGGTCAGCCTGCGCGAGCCCAACAGCTACTCGGTGATCTTGGGTGTGTTCCACAACGCGGGCTACGACCAGACGGTGACACTGGCCCAAGTGTTCTGGATGAAGGAGGCTCAGGGGCAACCCGCGCGTTTCTTTCTGGGTGCAGAGCGTGCGCTCTCGATTGCGGCGGACTTTGCACACTTCGGCTCCGACATTGGCCAACTGCGCAAGCGGCTGCGCAGCCTAGGCGCTGAATTGCACGACAGCTTTCCGCCCTATGCAGCCTGGTTGCGCAGACGCTTTGGCATTGAAAACGACCAGGCGCTGGAGCTGTTCCACCAAACCGTGTCGATGAAGTCTGTAGGCAACCTGACAGACTTCGTGCGCAGCCACATGCTGGAGCCCTTCGAGGTGGGCCCGCGCCTGCAAGCCTTGATCAGCCACTTTGACGACCTCAACCGCGCCCATCAGGCCATCCTGAAAATCAAAGCGCAGCTTGAATTGCTCACACCCTTGATGGCAGATTGCAGCCGCCACAGCGTATTGGCCACCGAGGTAGATCGCTTGCGTGAATGCCGTGATCGTCTGCGCCCCTACTTTGCGGGACTCAAGCTTGAGCTGATCGACAAACGCTTGGTCTCGCTCAAGCAAGAGTGGGATCGCGTGGATGCCCAGGCCCACAAACTGGGTGCCACTCACGAGGCACAAAGCCAGAAAGTGGATGAACTCAAGCAAGCCATCCACGACAATGGCGGCGACCGACTCGAGCGCCTTGCCTTAGAAATTCGCCAAAAGGCGCAGTTGCGCGATACCCGCAAAACCAAGGCCAATCGCTATGCTGCACTGGCGACGGTGCTGGATGAGCCCATGCCAAGCGATGAAGCCAGCTTTGCCATGCAGCGCAGCGCATACCAAAGCTTTCGCGAAGAGGCGCGCCAGCGCGATGCCGATCTGCAAAACAGCCTGACCGAACACAGCGTGAGCTTGCGCCAAGGCAAACAAGAGCACACACAGCAAAGCCTAGAAATCGACAGCCTCAAACGCAGGCGCAGCAACATCGACGACCAGCAAATCCAAATCCGCAGCGCCATCTGTGCGGCGTTGGGCTTGAACGTGGACGACATGCCGTTTGCTGGTGAATTGATTCAGGTGCGCGACGAGGCACGCGACTGGGAAGGTGCCGCAGAACGTTTATTGCGTGGCTTCGGCCTGGCGCTGCTGGTGCCCGATGCGCATTACAAAGCCGTGGCCGAATGGGTGGACAGCGCCCACCTGCGGGGCCGCTTGGTTTACTTCCATGTGCGTGCACGCAAAACCACTGAACTGCCTGAGCTGCACCGAGACTCCTTGGTTCGCAAACTGGCCATCAAGCCCGACTCAGCGCACTACGATTGGCTAGAGCGCGAGCTCAGCATCCGGTTTGACCTTGCCTGCTGCGCCACGCAAGAACAATTTCGCCGCGAGACCCGCGCCATCACCCATGCGGGCCAAATCAAAGAGCCCAGTGGTCGGCATGAAAAGGACGACCGCCACCGCATTGAGGACCGCAGCCGCTATGTGCTGGGCTGGAGCAACAGCGCCAAAATTGCAGCCTTAGAGGCCAAGCGCCAGCAACTTGAAGCGCGGCTCGCCGAGGTGGGCAGCCAAATCGCAGCCATCCAAACCGAACGCGATGGCCTCAGCAGTCGTCTGGATGCGCTGACCCGCCTTGAAGAATTCACCGCTTACGACGAGCTCGATTGGGCCAGTGTTGCGAACGAGATTGCCCAACTGTTGGACGAACGCAGTCGACTGGAAACAGCGTCGGATGTGCTCCAACAGCTGAACGCCAAGCTGCGCGAGCTGCAAGCCTCACATAAAACGACAGGGGAAGAACTTCAGGCCGCCCGGGACAAACGCGCCAAGGTGGAGCAGCGGCGCACTGACACACGGGCGCTGCACCTGCAAACCGCTGCGCTGCTGAACGAAGTGGCCACCGATGCAGGCTTGCTTGCACAACTCCAAGCCATGCGCACAGAAGCCTTGGGCGAACAGCCCCTCACAGTGGAGTCCTGCGACAACCGCGAGCAAGACCTGCGCGCTTGGCTCCAAGCCCGGATTGACGCCGAAGACATCAAGCTGCGGCGTCTGGCGGAGAAAATCATCAAAGCCATGGCCTCTTTCAAAGAGACGTTCAAGTTAGAAACCGCCGAGATGGATGCCAGCCTGGCAGGGGCCTTTGAATATGAAAACCTGCTCACGCAGCTGAACCGTGACGATCTGCCGCGCTTTGTGTCGCGCTTCAAAGAACTGCTCAACGTCAACACCATCAACGAAATCGCCAACTTCAATGCCCAGCTGGCGCGTGAGCGCGAAACCATCAAAGAGCGCATCGCCCACATCAACCAGTCTTTGGGCGAGATCGACTACAACCCTGGGCGCTTCATTCTGCTGGAATCGCAGGCCAGCCCCGACGCCGAGATCCGGGACTTCCAGCAAGAACTGCGCGCCTGCACCGAGGGCGCGGTCACCGGTTCGGACGACACCCAGTATTCCGAGGCCAAGTTTTTGCAGGTCAAAGCCATCATCGACCGCTTTCGGGGGCGAGAAGGCTTGTCCGAACAAGATCGCCGCTGGACAGCCAAAGTCACCGATGTGCGCAACTGGTTCCTTTTTGCCGCCAGCGAACGCTGGCGCGAGGACAACACTGAGCACGAACATTACTCTGACTCGGGCGGCAAGTCAGGGGGACAAAAAGAGAAGCTGGCCTACACCATTTTGGCGGCCAGTCTGGCCTACCAATTCGGCCTGGAATGGGGCGCGGTGCGCTCGCGCTCTTTCCGTTTCGTGGTCATTGATGAGGCCTTCGGCCGCGGTTCGGACGAGTCGGCCCAATACGGACTCAAGCTGTTTCGCCAGCTCAACCTGCAACTGCTGATCGTCACACCACTGCAAAAAATCCACATCATCGAACCCTATGTCGCCAGCGTCGGTTTTGTCCACAACGAGGGAGGGCGAGCCTCGAAGCTGCGCAATCTGTCCATCCAAGAATACAGAGCGCAAAAGGCCTTGGCACCAGCCCCCGCAGTCCCTTGCGCAGCATCAGCGCCATCAGCGCCATCAGCGCCATCAGCGCCTTTCGCCGCTGAAGCACAGGAGCCTGCGCCTTGAGCTGGACCGGCCCAAAAGACTTGAAAGCACAGTTGGCGCGGCAGTGGGAGCGCGGCGAACTGCTGCGCGACGCGGTCACCGGTCACGAGCGCTTTCCTTTGCGCCTGACCATCAAACCGCCCACGTCAGCGGACATCACCGACCGCTTCAATGAGGTGCGAGCATGGGTCGCGGAACTGTCCAGCGAATGGGCACAACCCAACGCCGTTCGTGTGGAGTGGCAAACGCACAAGCACCGCGTTCAAGGCACGCAAAGCTTACCGGCCTGCGTCTGGGTCCAAACGCTGGAAGCGGCCTTGCTTTGGTTGGGCAAACGCAAAGATTGGGAACGCTTTTCGGCGCAAGTGGCAAGCACCCGGCAGATGCACCCCGCCTTGCTGCCTTGGTTGGAAAAGCATCCGCACCAAGCGCTCGCGCTGCACGCCGAATGGCCCCGCTTGCTGGCGGTCGTAGGCTGGATGCTCGCGCATCCACGCCCTGGCATTTACCTGCGGCAGATGGATGTGCCCGGCGTTCACAGCAAATTCATCGAAGCCCATCGCGGCGTGCTGACCGCGTTACTCGATCTGGCACTGCCTACGGACGCTGTCAATACCCACGAAACCGGCGTCAGCCAGTTCCCTGCCCGCTATGGATTTTTGCAAAAGCCGATGCGCATACGCCTGCGTGTGCTCGACCCGGCGATGGCGCTGGTGCCCGGCGCGACATGCCCCGATGTGACGCTGGATGCCGACAGCTTCAGCCGTCTATCGATCGGCGTGCAGCATGTCTTCATCACCGAAAACGAGACCAACTTTCTGGCCTTTCCGCCTGTGCGCAATGCCATCGTGATTTTTGGCGCAGGCTATGGTTGGGATGCACTGGCGCGCAGCCATTGGCTGAAGAACTGCCAAATCCATTATTGGGGCGACATCGACACCCATGGCTTTGGCATTCTGGATCAGCTGCGCGGCCACTTTGACCACGTTGTCTCGTTCTTAATGGACAGGGCCACGCTCGATGCGCACGCCGTCTTTTGGGGCAGTGAGGACAAGCCCCTTCGCGTTGATTTGCACCAACTCACGCCGCAGGAGCGCGCTTTGTACGACGACCTGCGCGACAACCGCATTCGCGCGGGACTGCGCTTGGAGCAAGAGCACATCGCTTTCCACTGGTTAACGCAATGCCTTGAGCAGCTTCAGCCTCAGCACGCAGCCGCTTGGGCACCGACAGCACCCACTGGCGCACCGGCAGGCGGGGCAAGACCTGGTCGGTGAGCTGCGCCCCCCTGAAATTGGATACGGACCATGCGCCGCATGGGGCACAAGGGGTACAAGGGGTACAAGGGGTACAAGGGGCACAAGGGGCACGCCGCACTCGTGGTCGCCTGGCCGATGCCTCAGCAACAGGCCATCATGCTGCGCTGCAATTGCCCAAGGTAGGCCCCATTGGGCAAATCGGCGTATGTCAAATTGGCAAACAAGCCGCGCCGCTTTTGGTCGTTGGCTTGGGCCAGTTCACGGTAGCCTTGCCGATCAGCCTGGCTCAGTTCGATGGGGTGAATCGGCCGGGTGCCATCGGAGAACAGGGTTTGCGGCTTGGCACCCAGCATCAAGCGGGCACCCACGCCGGCATAGAGGTAACGGTCGCCGAAAGCCTTGCTCATGGCGTCAAAGGCAGGCTCGCCGGTGCAATGCCCTGGCGCCACATAGGCGACCTTGTAGGTGTTTTGCATGACGTTGATGGTTTTTGCAATCTCGTCGTCTTTGCTTACCACCATGTGCATGCCACCCGAGACCAAGAGGATGCGCGGATCGATTTTGGCGGCCGCCTCCAAAATGCGATCAATGCCGGGGTGCGAGCAACCCACCACCAGCACCAGCCCCTGTGGCGTGCTCAAGGCCAGCGACAACTCGCGCAACTCCAAGGTGCCCGGCTTGTCCGACACCAGGCTGATGACGTGCACGCCAGGCGCGAGTTCGGTGGTTTTATCGATCAGTTGGATGTTGGCAGTGGGCCAGGCCGCGCCAAAACGCATGAGGGCTGGCGGCTTGCCGTCGTAGTAACGCCTCTGGGTGGGCAGGGTTTCGCTGCGGCGGTAAAAACTGCCGGGCAGGTCGCCGCCATACACGCCGAAACCTTCTTTGGGCGCGTAAATGGTGACCTTGGGGTTGACGCTGAGCAAGTGCGCCATGCCCCCCATGTGGTCGCCGTGGCGGTGTGACATCACCACCATGTCCAGCCGACTCAGGTCCGCGCCCAGCGCGCGGGCATTGTGGGCCAAGATGTCGCCATTGTTGCCGGTGTCAAAGAGAATGCGCCGCCCGCCGATTTCGATGAGGGCAGCATAGCCCCAGTCCTTGATCAGGTGGGTTTCACTGCACAGGGCGTCGAACAAGATGGTGATGCGCGGCTGCGATGGGTTGGCACCTGCTGCGGTCTGGCTCAAGCTGCTGCAACCTGCAGAAAGCACGGCCGGTGCGCTCAGCGCGGTGGCGATCACATGGCGTCGTTTCATGGAAGCTCCTGATGAATAGTCAAAAACGGCTGCCAAATAGAGCCGATGACCAACAAAGTTTGATGCTTTTTGTGCACCTGAGCACTTAGATATAACCCTTAAACCTAGATCCGGCAGTTATTCTGTCATCGTGAGCTGACTTGGTGGATACCAAGGCGGCAGGGGGCGGGTGATTCTCTGCACCACGTAGTCCAAGAACGTCTTCCATCGATCCGCCTGAGGCAACTG
>NZ_JBIKIL010000186.1:0-4369 GCF_044361645.1 Limnohabitans sp.
CGTATCGGGCGCCAACCTCGCGCCGGGACGCGAAAAGTTGCGTGGCTATCGCGCGGCTCTGGACAATGCAGGATTGGCATACGACCCCGGCCTTGTTTTCATGCCAGATTCATGGCTCGAATCGTCGCGGGACACCATGACCCGTATGCTTGAGTTGGCGTTACCTCCGACAGCTCTGATTGCCCTGGGGACGCAGATGTTGTCGGGAGCGCTGCACGTGGTGCGCAACAAGGGGATGGATGTACCGCACGACTTCTCGATTATTGGCATCGGCACCGTGGAGACGTTGGATCTCATCTATCCGCCAGCTACAGCGCTGTTTTACGACTATCACCGCAGCGCAGAGGTCGCCGTGCAGCTCATGCTCGACAAAATTATGGATCCATCTTGGCGTGAGCCGAGACGCGTTATTCTGGAATGGAACCTCGTCATCGGCGGTTCGTGCGCACCAAGATGCCCCTAAGACATTTGATCAGTGGCGTTGAAGTAGGTTAACGGCGGCTGATGTCGACAGGCCAACCGATCCATGAAAATCAGGCCCGCCACAAGTTGCCGATGGGCTGACTTGCGCCGGGGAGCACGTCGCTCATCGCACCCGTGCTCAACTGGAATTGCCTTTGCACAATGGGCATGATGAGGGCGCGTATGTCTCGCGTTGGCCGCAAGTCACGGCCTTCCAGCAATTGGTTGCGTCCCAGTCCCGGCCAATCGGTGAGGACTTGGCCGCCGGCAACTTGACCACCCGCGACAAACGCCACGCCTGCTGTGCCGTGGTCAGTGCCTTGGCTGCCGTTCATGGCGGCGGAGCGGCCAAATTCTGTCATCACCAAGACCGTGGTGGTGGCCCAGTGAACCGAAAGCGATTCACGCAAACCCGCCAGCGCTTCGTCCAATGCAGGCAGCAACCGGCCCAGACGCGCTGTTTGTTGGCTGTGTGTGTCCCATCCACCCACTTCAAGCCAAGCAACGCGCGGGCCACGAGGTGCGGACAAAAAGTTACCTGCTTGTTTGGCCAAAGCGGTCAAGCCAGCACCCGTTGCAGGTTCAGCACCCATGGACTTGTCTTGCTGCGCCATGGCCTGGGCCAAGGCGCTTGCCAACGGGACATCGTCGGCGTACGTGGCGGCCATGCGGTCAAGCGTGTCTTGTGATTTATTGGGTCTGCGGCTTTGCGTCCAGGTATTGGCGCGGTCAGCGCCACGCAGGGCCAAGGGCATGGCCGGCGTCATGGCCACCGCAGAGTACTGCGACGCTTGCAGGGCGCGCGCCAGCCAACCGGTGTTCAACACAAAGGGCCGCTCGCCGCCACTTTCAAGTTGCTGTTGGGCGTCGAAATGCGACCGTTCACGGTAAGGGCTGGCCACGGCATGCACAACGGCCAATTCTTTGTTTTGATACCAGCGGTGCAAATGGGCCAATCCGGGGTGCATGCCAAAAGTGCTGTCTAAGGGCAGCGCCGTGGGTGTTTCTGAACCGCCGCGCAAGGCCGCCCAAGCGGGGTCACCCAGTGCTGGCACGGCAGACAAGCCGTCCAAAGCGCCTCTGAGAAGCACCACCACCAAGCGCTGATCCGACGGATTGTTTTCAGCTTGGGCAGCCAAGGCGAGTCGCGCCGGGAACAGGCCCGTTGCTGCGAACCCCGCGCCCAAGGCCAGTTGTTGCAGGTGCGCGCGGCGTGAAAATGTTGGACGGGTCATGGCTTATCTCCGCATAAGTTCTGGGCTGGCCAATGCAAACGCCAACGCTTGTGCGCCGCTTTCTGCACGGGCGATGGTTTGCGTGGTGCTGGTGCTCAAGTTGGGACCAAAGGCTTGTTGCATCAAGTCTCTCGCATCGATGTCTTTGCCATACAACTCGCCATAACGCTCAGCCCACTGGATCCGTTTGATGACCGCATCTGGCGAAAGCCAATCCGCGCTCAGGTCGGGCCAGCCTTGGGGTGAAGGCGCACGCGCTATCGCTTGGCCCATGGTTTGCACCCAATAAGCAGAATTTTCGACGTTGATGACTTTCTTTTGCATCAGGCGATGGGCCGAAATCAAGCATTCTTCGGGGCGCTTAAATTTGGGGGGAAGATCCACTTGCCATGCCAAATCATGGCTGAACAAAGCCACAGCCACGGCTTTGAGATCGCCATCGGTACGTCGAAATTCTGCAGCAAGGGCTTGGACCAGCGCTGCTGGCGGCGCATCGGTGACAAAGTGACGGCACAGCTTGCTGGCCATGAAGTCAGCGCATGCGGGGTGCTGGGCCAAGTCGGTGAGCAACAGATCCAGCGCTTGAGGGCCTTCGGGATAGGTGTTGCCCAAGATGGTTTTTTTACCGGGTTGGTGCAGGTTGTCCATGAACCGCGTCACACCTGCGGTGTTGGGGCCCACGGTCCAGCCGGTTAACAGCTTGGCGGTTTGGGTCACATCGTCTTGGGTATAGCCCGCCTTCACCCCCAAGGTGTGCAGCTCGAGCAGCTCGCGTGCCAAGTTTTCGTTCAGACCCCTGTCGCGCCTGCGTCCTGCTATGGATTGCGGGCCGATCGATTGCGCATTGTCCAAATAGAGCAGCATGGCGGGATGCACGACGGCAGCGCGCAAAAGCGCTTTGTACGAGCCGAAGGCATGCGGGCGAATGGCTTCGTATTCGTGCGGCCAGACCAAGGCCAAGGTGGTTCCTTTGGTCGCAGCCACACAAAAATGATTGGCCCAAAACTGCACCCAGCGCTCTGCCACAGGCGTCGTCGTTTGTGTCATGTGCTGCCAGCGTTTGCCCAGTCCGTGCAGATTGGTCTGGCGAAGCACCTGGCGCGCGGGGGTCATGGGACCCAAGGCGTCTTGGAACGGGTTGGTGTTGGGTGGTGTTGTTGGGTTCAGGGCTGCTTGCAACACATCGCGTTTGATTTGACAAGATTTCGCACTGTCGACCAGACCTTCTGTGTCAAATGCGGCGGGGCGCTCAAACTGCGCCAAGACCCAAGCCCTTGGATCATTGGCGAGAGTTTGCAGCTGGGGCTGCGAATAACCAAATCGATGGGATGCCAGATGGGTAGCTTGCATGCGCATTGTGCCTCTTCAAGCGGGTTTGAGTTTTTCAATAATTTACACCCTTAGGTTGGACACATTGTGAAAATCTGACTTTCATGGCTTGTCTTGCGTCACGTGCAGGGCAACACGATTTTGGCTAAAGCAGCTGCTACAGATATCAACTTCGGTGTGTGGGGCCTCAATGAAGGCGACTGTTTTGCATGCCGCCGCGTCCCAAAGCGCGGTCATCCCCGGAACATTGACACAGATCAAGACAATGCTTTGTGGGATGTCCAGAAGGCAACTACCCTTTCAGCCATCACTTTGAAAGCTTCACATGTCATTGAAAAAACACAAAGCTTCCTTGGAAGAAATCAAACAACTCGAATTGCTGCGCCAACACCGACGGGCACATCGCAAGCACTTGGACGTTGTGACCACGGTCACGTCCGAACACACCGCAATCGATCAACCCACAAGAGGTCAACGGCTGGCCGATAGCGTGGCCAAAACGGTCGGCTCGTGGCGCTTCATCATCGTTCAAAGCACCGCCATCTTTTTTTGGATTTTGGGCAACGCGCTGACGGGCGCTCAAGCGTGGGACCCTTACCCCTTCATCTTGCTGAACCTGCTCTTGTCATTTCAAGCCGCCTACACCGCACCCGCCATCATGATGAGTCAAAACCGCCAGTCCGAATTGGACCGTCGCCATGCGCAAAATGATTATGAAATCAATGTGAAAGCTGAACTTGAAATCGAGTTGCTGCACGAAAAAATAGACATTCTGAAAGAACAAGAATTGCTGGCGCTCAGTCAGGCCGTGCGCGATTTGTCGGAGCAAGTGCGCTTGATGTCGGAGCGCTTGCCCAAAGCGAACTGAACTTTTGTCGCCAGCAAAAAAAAGGCCTCGGCCCGCTTGAGTTAAGGAGGTGGCAAGGGCGCGGCGGTGCATGCGGCCTGTCATGAAAAGTTCATGGACCCCTGTCAAAGTGGGCTGTGAATCTTTTCCTCAACGCTATTGGAGCCGCGCATGTCGCACACCCCTTCCCGCCGTGAATTCATGATCAAAGCGGCCAGCGTCTCGGCCGCCGTGACCGCAGGTGCAGCCCTTTCCGCTTGTGGCGGATCATCGGACGCCCAACCTGATTTCCTTTACGGTGTAGCCAGCGGCGATCCCTTAGCAGACCGCGTGATCCTTTGGACCCACGCCAAGTTCCCTGGCTCTGACAACACGGTGACTTTGCGTTACCAAGTGGCCATCGATGCGGCCTTCACACAAATCGTGTCCCAAGGCGATGTTGAAGCCAAATCCGACACAGGTTTTACGGTCAAGGCCGATGCCACTGGCCTGACGG
>NZ_JBIKIL010000187.1:0-4360 GCF_044361645.1 Limnohabitans sp.
GTTTCGTTGCAAAACCCCATGACTTTTTCGACACCTGCGCGGTTGTACCAACTGCGGTCAAACAGCACGATTTCGCCAGCGGCGGGCAGGTGTGTGATGTAGCGCTGAAAGTACCACTGGGTTTTTTCGCGGTCGTTGGGGGCGGGCAGGGCGGCGACGCGGCAGACCCGGGGGTTCAGGCGCTGTGTGATGCGTTTGATGACGCCGCCTTTGCCAGCGGCATCGCGCCCTTCAAACAAGATGACCATGCGGTGCCCGGTCTTGACCACCCAGTCTTGCAGCATCACCAGCTCTGATTGCAGGCGCAGCAGTTCGCGAAAGTAGCGCACGCGGTCGCCTGCTTGCGCTGCGTTGGTGGCAGCATCGATGCCCCATCGGTCGTCCAGCTCGAGCTCCAGTTCCTCGTCCATGCTGTCGAGCAGGTCTTCGCGCAATTGGCGCATTTGGGCTTCATCGATGGCGTGGGCATTGTGCATGGCGAACAAAATGGTCAAAACCTCACTTTCGTTGATGGATGTGAAGCATTGATGACAAAGGCCCCTCAATTCGTCCTGCGCGCCGCGTCCTCAGCCCGCCTGCAGCGGGGTGTCTGTGGCGCTGTCCTGAGGTGGCGGTTTGGAGGCTCGCCACACCAAGACCGCAAACAGCACCGATACCGTGGCCAGGGCCAAGCTGCTGGTGATCCAAAAGGTGTCGACGGCCGGGCGGGCGGTCCACTGCAGCCAGACATTCGGGCTTGAGTCGCCGTAGGCCCAGAGGTAGCCGCCATACAGCCCGAAACCCCATAAAAACGTGGTGTAAATGATGAGCGGGGCGATGGTGATGCGGTAGCAACGCAACAAAAAGACACACACCGCCTGCACCGCATCGGTCAAGTGGTACACGGCCACCCAGGCCAGCCAGACCGCTGCCGCTTGGGCCACCAGGGGGTCGATGGTGAAGGCCTTGGCGATGGCTTCGCGCCCCAGCAGCAAAGCTGCAGAACACAGCATGGCCGCACCCATGGCCAAGCCCATGCCCATGCCAACCGCTTGCCGGGCCCGTTGGGGTTGACCTGCCCCCAGCCAGTAACCGGTTCGGGCGCTGCTGGCAATGCCCAAAGCCAGCGGCACCATGTACAGCACCGAAGCCAAGCTGGCCGCAATCTGATGGCTGGCCGAAGCCACCGAGCCCTGCCGGGCAATGAACAAAGCCATGAGGGTGAAGGACGTGACCTCAACCATGATGCACAGCCCAGCGGGCACACCCAGCCGCAAAAAGTGCCGCAGCACTGGCCATTGGGGTCTTTCGGGCCAGCGCCACAGGTCGTAGTCTTGGTAAATGGCTTGCGTGCGCATCAGCCAAAGGCCGGTGAGCATCATCAAGCTGTTGACCACCAACGTGGCCCAGGCACAGCCCACCACCCCCATACCGGGCACATCGCCTGCGCCAAAGGTCAGCAGCACCGACAGCGGTATCTTGACCAGCAGGGCACCGGCTTGCAGCCAGGTCACCAAGCGTGGGTAGCCCAGACTTTGGTTCAGCGTGCTGTACATGCGAAACAGCAAAGAGGGCACCAGCGCCACAGCCAGCACGCGCAAATAAGCGCGCACGTCGGGCCACAACGCAATGGGCACTTGCGTCCAAGACAGCCAGGGGTCTGGAAACCAAAGGCCAACCATGCCCAGCGCCGCCGCGCCCGCCGAAATATAGAGCGCTTGGCGCACCGAGCGGCCGATTTCGGCGCGCCGCTCGCCCCCGTGCAACTCGGCCCAAACGGGCAGCAGCGCCTGCAGCATGCCATTCAGGGCGACGTAAATGCTGATGTAAATGGACGATGCCAGCGACAGCACGGCCAAAGCGTGCGGGCTGTAGCGCCCTGCAATCACCGTGTCTGCCACGCCAAAAGCCATGACTGCCAGTTGCCCCACCAGCACGGTGCCTGCGTGCCGAGAGATGGTGCGCAACTCAGACATGGCTCACTCCAAGGCCAAGTCGGCTGGTGCAGCTGGCGGCAGTGTGAGCGGTGTGCTGGGGCGGAAAATCAAAATCCGGTCACTGCGGTCACCCAGTCGGGCGGCCGTGGCTTCGAGCGTCCAGCCCAAGGCCTTCAGACGATCGGCCAACAGGGCTTGGTTTTTTTCATCCATCACCAACCAAGGGCATGAGGCGCTGGGCTGCGCCGCCGCTTGCAAGCGCACCTGCGCGTGAAACAACAATGCAGCGCCTTGGGCTTGGCTGATGCCCGCGTACTGCAAGCACGAGGCGGTGCCCGTGACCATTTGTACTTTTTGCACCGTGGGGCCGTAGCTGCGGGCAAAGTTGAGCAGGGGCAGCCACAGGCTCATGAGCAGCAGCCAACACAGCACTGCCCCAGCAGCGGGCAAGACCAAGCTTTTCCAAATGGCCGCGCGGTGGCGGCCAATTCGCCAAGCGACCAACCAAGCCCAAGCCAACGTGGCCAACAAAGCCAATGCAAAAGCCGGGGCCGAAAACTCTGGCAAAAAGCCCGGGGCCAAGCGCGCCACGTTGGCCGCCGGTTGGGCTGGAAAGCCGGTTTGCATGGCCACCCAAATCACCCAGATCGTCAGCGCGCATACACTGAAAAACAACAGGGTGAACCAGTCGATCAAAGCCCCCAAGCTGCGGCGCAGAGTAGGCAGTGCAAAAGCGGCCAATGCCGAAATGCCAGGCAAGGCCAAAAGCAAGGTCCGGTCTGACAGGCCGGTGAGCCAAGTGCCCCCCAAGGTGACCAGCACAAACCACAAGGGCAAGGCCAAATGGGGGTATCGCCAGCACTGCAAAAGCTGAGCCCGCCAACGCCAAAGTGACCACAGCGCCAGAGGCCAAGCGGGCCAGGTGAACCACAGCATCAACTCGGCAAAAATGTGCAGTTCGAACAGGCTGTGAGCCTCCACGCGCCAGCGCCACAAGTCAAGCGCACCTGCCGTGGTGATGCACAGCAGGCACAGCAGCGCCAGCAGGCCCAAGTCGAGCATGCGCATGCGGCCTTGGCTGGGGTCGACTGGGGCCACTGCGCGGATCAGCGAGCCGCCTATACCCAGCCAAAGGGCCACGATGGGCGCGCCCGACAAGGTCAAGCCCAGCATGCCAAGGCCAACAGCCACACCCCCTTTGACGCGCCAGCGAGGCAAAGTGGACAAACCGACAAAAATAAAGGCAACAAAGCAAAGCTGACTGAGCGCGGGCGTGGCTTCGTGCGCGAGCCGAGCCAGGCCCAAGCAGGCAATCAGGGCCAACAAGCCGCCATCGGCCAAAGCGCGGGCGTAATCAGCGGGCTTGGCTTCACCCCCAAAAGCAAAAGCCACTGGCTGCGCTGCCGGGTGCCGGGCCAGTGCATTCACCGCGTACCAAGTGGCGGCCAGCGTCAAGGCCAGCATGCCCACAAAGGGCAGCCGAGCAAAGACATCTTCCCAGCCCGAGGGGGCCAGCTTTAAAAATACGGCCCCCAACCAATAGGGGAGCAGGGCCAGTTGGGGGTCGTGTTGGCCAAGCAAACTGGGTTTGAACCAGTTGGCCAGCTCGCCCATGGCCGGTTGGGCCAGTTGCAGCATGTAGCCCAAAGACTCGAGGTCTTGCGACTTCCAGGGCGAACGACCCCAAAACCCGGGTAAAACGTAAGCCACGCACAGCAGCAACAAGCCCAAGCGCGGCAGACGGCGTACGGCATTTTGGGAAACGATGGCGGGGGTGGGTTGGTTCACAAGTGCGGCGCAATCAGTTCAAGTGGCAGGGCCGAGGCACGGCTTGGTGGGTCCAAAGGCGGGGGCAAAAGCATTCAGGGTCAAGGCGCGAGGTTTTGCAGCGCTGAACCATGTAAAAAAGGGCAGGCCGGTTGCCCGGGCTGCCCTTTTTTGAACACCAACGCGCGAATTACTTGGCGATGGTGGTGGTCTTGCCGAAGCGGTTGCGGAATTTTTCCACGCGGCCGCCCATGTTGTCGACCGACTTTTGTGTGCCGGTGTAGAAGGGGTGCGACTCACTGGTGGTGTCCAGCTTGTACCAAGGCAGTTCGCGGCCGTCATCCATTTTGATCATTTCTTTGGTGTTGGCGCATGAACGGGTCACGAACTTGAAACCATTGGACATGTCTTGGAAGCAAACTTCACGGTAATTGGGGTGAATGCCGTCTTTCATGGGGAAATCCTTTTATTTTCGCGACGGTAGCCACTCTGCAGCCTATCTGAAAGCACTTTCCGCAAAACCGTAGATTATAGATCATCTTCCCCGGCAAGCCCCAACCCCGTTCATGGATTGCTTCGTGCCTCGCGATGACGGACGAAGGGCGGTGCCGTCTTTGGCGTCATTGCGAGCGAAGCGCGGCAATCCATGGATCGCTTCGTTCCTCGCGATGACGGGA
>NZ_JBIKIL010000099.1:0-14636 GCF_044361645.1 Limnohabitans sp.
TACAGCAGTCAAGATTTTCAACTGGATCGCCACCATGTGGCGTGGCTCCATGACCTTTGAGACACCGATGCTTTTCGCCATTGGTTTCATCTTTGTGTTCACCATGGGCGGTTTCACCGGTTTGATGTTGGCGATAGCGCCGATTGACATCCAGTTACAAGACACCTACTACGTGGTGGCCCACTTCCACTACGTGTTGGTGGCAGGTTCTTTGTTTGCGCTGTTCGCGGGCTTTTACTACTGGGCACCCAAGTGGACCGGTGTGATGTACAACGAAACGCGCGGCAAGATCCACTTTTGGTGGTCCTTGATCTCGTTCAACTTCACCTTTTTCCCGATGCACTTTTTGGGTCTGGCCGGTATGCCCCGCCGCTACGCCGACTACCCCATGCAGTTCACCGACTTCAACATGATTGCTTCAGTTGGTGGTTTCTTCTTTGGCTTTGCGCAGGTTTATTTCTTCTTGTTCATTGTGCTTCCCGGCATGATGGGCAAAGGTGAGAAAGCCAGCCAAAAGCCCTGGGAAGGTGGCGAAGGCTTGGAATGGGAAGTGCCCTCACCCGCCCCGTTCCACACCTTTGAGAACCCGCCCAAGTTGGACGCCACTGCCACCCGTGTGATTGGTTAAGCGGATATGGCCATGACCCCAGAACAAAGAAAAAGCAATCTGCGCCTGGGCCTGATATTGGCCTCGGTGGCGCTGGCTGTGATGCTCGGTTTTGTGGCCAAGTATTTGATCCTCATACCCTGAAAGAGCTTGATGAACCTGCGTGGTGAAAACCTGAAAATGGTTGGAAAACTGGCGATTGTCACCCTTGGCATGTTCGCTTTTGGCTACGCACTGGTACCCATTTACAGGGCCATTTGTGACATCACGGGCATCAATATTTTGTCCCTGTCTGAGACGCAAGTGCCGGGCAGTGCCAAATCGGGCAAAGCGGCAGAGGTCTTGCGCAACAGCCAAGTCGACACATCGCGCACGATCACGGTGGAGTTTGATGCCAATGTGCGTGGTCCTTGGGATTTCAAGCCCGAAGTTCGCAGCATGCAGGTCCATCCGGGTGAACTCAGCACCGTGATGTACGAGTTTCAAAACATACAAAACAGGCCCATGGCTGCGCAAGCCATTCCCAGCTATGCGCCCAAACAAGCGGCCAGCCACTTCAATAAGCTCGAGTGTTTTTGTTTCAACGAGTACGCTTTGCAGCCGGGTGAAAAAAAGTCGTGGCCCGTGGCCTTTGTGATCGACCCCAAACTCTCCAAAGACGTCACCACGATCACCTTGTCGTACACATTTTTTGAAGTCGGTGGCAAGACCCCGGCTGCACCCACGGCACCATTGGCGGCACCATTGGCGGCAGCAGTGCCTGCGCTTGCACAGCCAGGATCGGGGTCATGAGCCTGCCCCATGCTGACAAACCGGTTCAAAGCAGTTGCTTGCGCACGGTCCAGGCTGTGCTGTGGTCTTTTGTGGGTTTGCGCAAAAACACCGAAAGCCAACAAGACGGCGAAAAGCTCAACCCTTTTGGCATCATTGGCGTGGCCATTGCGGCCGCATTGTTGTTTGTGCTGGGGCTGATTGCCTTGGTCAATTGGATCGTGGTTCAGCCTTTGGGGCTGTGACCCTCCATCAGATTTAGAACGTAGACAGAGCAGGAGTTTCCATGAGTTCAGCATCGCACGGCAGCACGCCCTACTATTTTGTTCCCCACCAATCGCGACACCCTTTCATGTCGGCTGTGGGTTTGTTTTTCGTCATCTTGGGTGCCGGACAATGGATCAACGGCAACGAATGGGGCATGTACAGCCTTTTTTTTGGCATTGCTTGGTGGTTGATCGTTTTGTACCAGTGGTTTTCTGAAGCCGTGCACGAAAGCGAATCGGGTCTTTACGGTCGCAAAATCGATTTGTCTTACCGCTGGAGCATGACCTGGTTCATCTTTTCTGAGGTGATGTTCTTCGGTGCCTTTTTCACCGCCTTGTGGTGGGCGCGCTCACACTCTATTCCCACTTTGGGCAGTTTGGAGAATGCTTTGCTGTGGCCCGAATTCAAGGCGGCTTGGCCCAGCGTGGTGGCCGGTGCCACCACTTCGCCAGCCGGCTTTGTCGAGCCCTTCCAGACCATGGGTCCTTTTTGGTTGCCCACCATCAACACAGCCTTGTTGTTGACTTCGGGCGTTACTTTGACGATTGCGCACCATGCTTTGCAAGTGGGCAACCGCAGCAAAACCATCATGTTCATGTGGATGACGGTGCTCTTGGGCGTGGTGTTCTTGTGTGTACAAGGCTACGAATATGCCCACGCTTGGAATGACTTGAACCTCAAGTTGTCATCTGGCATTTATGGCTCCACCTTCTACATGCTGACTGGTTTTCACGGTTTCCATGTGTTCGTTGGCATGTTGATGCTGTTGTTCATCACCTTGCGCTTGCAAAAAGGCCATTTCACCAAAGACCGCCACTTCGGTTTTGAAGGTGCCGCTTGGTATTGGCATTTTGTGGATGTTGTTTGGTTGGGTCTGTACATCTTGGTGTACTGGATGTGAGCCTTTGTCTGCCAACAAAAAAAGCGCCCACGGGCGCTTTTTTGCTGGTGCAGCGAAAATCAATGGCTCAGGTGCCGGGTGGAATTCCGGTGGGTTGTATCCAGCCCAATTTCCAAGCAATCAACACGCACACAAACAGGACAATCGACAAACCCACACGCAAAGCCAAGGCGGTGGCCATGCTGCCCTTGGGCGGTGCTTGACCATCGGGCGATGGTGCTTTGCCCCGCATCATGTGCAACAAAGCCCAAACAAGACTTGCCAAGATGGCAGCGAATGCGACAGCAACCAATATTTTCATGAGTGCATTATCCAATGACCGATAAAACCCCAAGCTGGCAAAGATGGTTTGTGCTGGGCATGGCCTTGTTCGGTACGGGCGTGACCAGTTCATTGGGTTTGTGGCAATTGGACCGGGCTGAAGAAAAGATCAAGCTTCAATCGGCACGCCAGCAGCAATCTGCCAAAGAAGTGTTGGACGAACGGGCGCTACAGTTGGAGGGCGAGCATTCGGCAAGCCAGCGCGGTGAGTGGATGCACCGGCGCTTGCTGCTCACAGGGCAATGGCTGCCCGAGCACACGGTCTTTTTAGACAACCGCCAAATGAATGCCAAGCCCGGGTTTTTTGTGCTGACGCCCATGCGCTTAAAGGGCTCCCAACAGGTGTTGTTGGTGCAACGGGGCTGGGTTCAGCGCTCGTTCACGGAGCGCACCGCTTTGCCAGAAATCAAGACCCCACTGGGGCAGGTGACTGTGTCAGGACATTTAGCCCCATGGCCATCAAGGCTCTACGATTTCGGTGGTCTAGAAAAAGGCCTCATCCGGCAAAATATCGACCTCAGCGGGTTCAAAAACGAGACGGGTTTGGACTTGCTTGAAGTGTCCATGTTGCAGTCGGGTGCGGCCTCGGATGGTTTGCTGCGTGAATGGCCAATGGCTGCCAGCGGCGTTGACAAACACCATGGCTACGCTTTTCAATGGTTTGGCCTCAGCGGCCTGATCGTTCTACTTTATGTCTGGTTCCAAATTGTCCAAGTTCGCCGAACAAAAAGCCCGCGCTGATCACCCATTGGCCATGACGGTTCATGACATGCCTTTGCCTGTCGAGGTGGTCAAAGCCGATGCGCAACGCACCCGGACGGGGCGCTGGAAAATGCTGGCCTTGATGCTGGTGTGCGCATCACCCGTCATCGCGTCTTACTTCACTTACTACGTGCTGCGACCCGAGGGGCGCAGTGTCTATGGTGAACTGATCGACCCGCAAAAAGACATGCCCAAGTTGACGGTGTCGGACATCAAGGGTCAAAGCGTGGACTTGGACAACTTGCGCGGTCAATGGTTGTTGGTGAACGTGTCGCCGGGGGCTTGTGCAGAGCGGTGTCAACAAAATCTTTATTTCTCACGCCAGCTGCGCGAGGTCTTGGGCCGTGACAAAGACCGCATTGAGCGCGTATGGTTGGTGACCGACCAAGCGCCGCTGGACCCCAAGCTCCAGCCCTTGATGCACCAAGTGACTGCGCTGCAAATGCCCAGTGAGGTGGTGCAAAGCTGGATCAGCCCAGGGGCTGGTCAAAAACTGGAAGACCACTTGTATGTGGTCGACCCCATGGGCAACTTCATGATGCGATTTCCAGCCAACATGGGCGTTGAAGGGGCCAGCAAGGCCAAGCGTGATTTGGGCCGTTTGCTCAAGGCTTCCTCGTCCTGGGACCAGGCGGGACGCTGAGCATGACCGAAGTCGAGCTGTACAACTTAGCACCCCTGTTTGACCTGATGGGGGTAGGCTTGCTGGTCGCTGCCTTGCCTTTGGCATGGTGGTGGTGGCACCAGCGCCATGCTTCGCCCACGAGGCAACTCAAAGCGCTGACCTTGATCACCTTGTTCTTGACCTTTGATTTGGTGCTGTTTGGTGCATTCACCCGACTGACCGACTCTGGCTTGGGTTGCCCCGATTGGCCGGGTTGCTACGGCAGTGCCACACCCATAGGGGCCAAAGCTGAAATCAAAGCGGCCGAAACAGCCATGCCCACCGGTCCTGTGACCAAGGGCAAAGCCTGGATCGAAATGGTGCACCGCTACCTCGCCACCGGGGTCGGTGTTTTGATATTGACCTTGGCTGGCTTGACGTGGTGGTTGCGTCGCCAAAACCGTGAGCTCAGTGCCTGGTTGCCCAGCCTGACGCTGGTGTGGGTGTGTCTGCAAGGCGCATTTGGTGCGCTCACAGTGACCATGAAACTGTTCCCGGCCATTGTGAGCTTGCACTTGATGTTTGGGGTGGGCTTGTTGGCACTGCTGATGGCGCAGGCGGTGCGCTACGACGGTGCAGGCAGTCGGCCTGTGCCGAGCGTTTTGCGCACGGGTTTGTGGCTGGGTTTTGTTTTGCTCTGGCTGCAACTGGGCTTGGGGGGGTGGGTCAGCACCAATTACGCTGTGCTGGCGTGCCCAGATTTCCCTACCTGCCACGGCCAGTGGGTGCCCGAAATGAATTGGCAAGGCTTCAGTGTTTGGCGGGAACTGGGCTACACACCCGATGGTCAGCTGTTGCCTTTTGCGGCACTGGTTTCAATCCATTATGTGCACCGCGCAGCAGCTGTGCTGGTGCTGGCTGTGTTGGTGTGGTTGGGCTGGCGTTTGCGCCACCAGCCGGGCTTGGCTCCGGCAGGGCGTTGTTTGTTGGGCTTGAGTGCTTTGCAGTTCATCACCGGGCTGAGCAATGTGGTGCTGGGGTGGCCATTGCTGGCTGCCGTGCTGCACACGGGCGGGGCGGCCGCCATGGTTTTGACACTGACCTGGGCGCTGTGCATCAGTCGGGCGGATAATTCGGGGCTTCACTCCATGACCACAAAGCCTGCTGAATGACTGTAGCCACCGCCCGCTTGCCCCTGACCGCTTGGCAACAATACTACGCACTGACCAAACCGCGCGTGGTGCAGTTGATCGTTTTTTGCGCCTTGATCGGCATGGTCTTGGCGGTGCCCGGCGTGCCCAGTGGAGCCCAATTGCAACTGGGCCTGTGGGCTTGCTTGGGCATTTGGTTGGTGGCGGGGGCAGCGGCGGCGTTCAATTGTTTGGTTGAAAAAACCATCGACGCCAAAATGAAGCGCACCGCTTGGCGGCCCACTGCCAAAGGCGAGCTGAGTGACCGTCAAGCCTTGCTGTTCTCGGCGGTTTTGTGTGCGCTCGGATCGGCGGTGCTTTACCTGCTGGTCAACCCCTTGACCATGTGGCTGACATTTGCCACCTTTGTGGGCTATGCGGTGGTGTACACCGTGATTTTGAAGCCACTGACACCGCAAAACATTGTCATCGGCGGGGCCAGCGGTGCCATGCCACCGGTGTTGGGCTGGGCTGCCATGACCGGTCAAGTGAGTCCAGAAGCGCTGATTTTGTTTTTGATTATTTTTCTGTGGACACCACCGCATTTTTGGGCGCTGGCACTTTACCGGGTCGAGGACTACCGTCAATCGGGTCTGCCCATGCTGCCCGTCACCCATGGCAATGAATTCACGCGCTTGCAAATTTTGCTCTACACCATTGTGCTGATGGCAGCGTGCCTGATGCCATTTGTGTACGGCATGAGTTCGTGGTTGTACTTGGCCGTAGCGGTGCTGCTCAGTCTCGGTTTCATCGGCTACGCGGTGGCGCTTTACCGCGAATACTCGGACGAGTTGGCGCGCAAAACTTTTCGCTTTTCTCTCTACCATCTGAGCGCTTTGTTTGCGGCTTTGTTGTTGGACCACTACCTTTTTTGAGACAAGCACCATGTTGCAGCGCAAAGGCATTTTGAAAACGGCTTGGGTCTTGGTTCTGCTCAGTGCTGCAGGGTTTTTGAGTGGCTGCGGCGATGACAAAGCTGCTTTTCGCGGTGTAGACATCACGGGTGCCAACTACGCACAGGGCTGGACCCTGAGCGATCAAGATGGCCAAGTGCGCACCTTGAAAGACTTCAAGGGCCAAGCGGTGGTGGTGTTTTTTGGTTTCACCCAATGCCCCGATGTTTGCCCGACCGCGCTGCAAGAAATTGCACAGGCCAAGCAACTGCTGGGTGCCGATGGGGCCAAGCTGCGCGGCGTGTTCATCACCATCGACCCCGAGCGCGATACGGCCGAGCTGCTCAAAGCCTATGTGGCCAACTTTGGCACCGACTTTGTGGCCTTGCGCCCCAGCCTGCAAGAGCTGCCTCAAGTGGCCAAAGACTTCAAGATTTACTACAAAAAGGTCGATGGCAAAACCCCGACCAGCTACACCATGGACCACTCGGCGGGCAGTTTCATGTTTGACCCACAAGGCCGCATCCGCTTGTACAACCGACACGCCACCGGCGCCCAAGCACTTGCGGACGACGTGAAGATTTTGCTGTCCGGCAAATAACAAACCATGCGGGCGCGCAGCCCTCAGCTGCCAAAAACAAAACCGCCTGGTGCATCGGCTGGGTCAAACCAGACTTTCAGCGGCCATCGCCTTGTCTGCAGCTCAGTTGGTTTCGATCTTCTGGCTGCGGATGATCGCCCCCAAAGATTGGGTATCGGCCTGAATGCGGTTGCGCAAGCCCTCGGGCGAAGAGCCCACCACCTGCCAGCCTTGCTGGAACAAACGCGCACGCATCTCGGGCGCGCGCACGATCTCGCTGAGCACGGCCGACAGCCGGCTGGCCACAGCCGCTGGCATCGAAGCCGGAGCGGTCACCGCATTCCAAATCTCCAGTTGGTAATCCTGCACCCCGATTTCGGCCAGGCTGGGCACTTCGGGGGCCACGGGGCTGCGCCCGCTGCTCGAAGTGCCGATGGCGCGCAGCTTGCCGCCGCGCACCTGGGCGGCCGACATGGCCGGCGGCAGCAAGGCCAGCTGCACCTGACCGCCCAACATGGCCGTGATGATTTGCGGGTTACCGGGGTAGGGCACATGCACGGGGGCGATGCCGGCTTTGGTTTTGAGCAGCTCCATGCCCAGGTGCGCCACCGTGCCCACGCCCGGGGAGGCGTAACTGAGCTTGTCGCCTGCTTTTCGGGCTTGGCTCAACCACTCGGCTGCAGTTTGACCGGGTGCTGCCCCTGGCTCTGAAGCGGGCACGGTCAGCACCAAGGGTGCCTTGCCGATCAGGCTGATGGGGGTGAGGTCTTTGAGGGGGTCATAGGGCACCTTGGGGTTCAGGATGCGGGCAATCGTCATGTTGCCGTTGATCATCAGGCCCAAAGTGTGGCCGTCGGTGGCCTTGGCCACGAAGTCGGCGGCAATGTTGCCGCCCGCCCCCACCTTGTTTTCCACAATGACGTTTTGTCCCAAGGCCTTGGCCAAGGGCTCTGCCAAAGCGCGGGCCGTCAGGTCGGGGCTCGAGCCGGCCGGAAAACCGACCACCAAGCGCAGGGTTTGCGTGGGCCATGGATCGGTCGATGCGGCGCTCCAGGAAGGCGTCAGTCCCAAAGCCAAAGCCGCGCCCACCGCTTGGGCCAAATGGCGACGAGAAAAACCAAGAGAGGTGCGAATGGACATGGTGGGTTCTTTCGAAACAAAACTGCTGTGACTTTAACGCCTCGTGGGCTAAAAAAATACCCGGACAAAACCGGGTATCAGAATCCAAGCTGGGCCTCAAGGCCTGTGGTCAAGCGAACTCGAGCAACACCTTTTTCATTTTCTTCATGGCCTCCACTTCGATCTGGCGGATGCGCTCGGCGCTCACGCCGTACACGTCGGCCAGGTCGTGCAGCGTCATGCCGCCCGAGCCGTTGTCCTTGACCTTGAGCCAGCGCTCTTCCACGATGCGGCGGCTGCGCGCATCCAGCACGTTCAAGGCGTTGGCCAGGCCATCGCTGGCCATCACGTCACGCTGGTGGGCTTCGATCATGGCGGTGGGCTCGTGGTTCACATCGGCCAAGAAGGCAATCGGACCAAAGGCTTGTTCGCCGTCGTCTGAAGGGGCTGGGTCCAGCAGCACATCGCCACCGGACATGCGCATCTCCATCTCGCGCACTTCCTCCCGTTTGACCTTCAGGCTGTGCGCCATCGCGTCCACTTGGGCGGGGGTCAGGGTGTCGCGGTGGGTGCCTTCGTCGGCATCCGCCTTGTAGCCTTGTTTCATCGAGCGCAGGTTGAAAAACAGCTTGCGCTGGGCCTTGGTGGTGGCCACTTTGACCATGCGCCAATTTTTCAAGATGTACTCATGGATCTCAGCCTTGATCCAATGCAGCGCGTAGCTGACCAGGCGCACACCTTGATCCGGGTCAAAGCGCTTGACGGCTTTCATCAGGCCGACGTTGCCTTCTTGGATCAGGTCGCCATGCGGCAGGCCATAACCCAAATATTGGCGTGACACCGAGACCACCAAACGCAAGTGCGACAGCACCAGTTTGCGGGCCGCTTCCAGGTCGTCGTTGGCCCTGAGTTGGCGGGCGGCCTCTTGTTCTTGCTCGAGGGTGAGCATGGGCATGCGGTTGACCGCAGAGATGTAGGCGTCCAGATGCCCGAGCGAGGGGACCACCGACCACGGGTTGCTCAGCGTGACCGCTGAGGTGGGCGAACCAGTTTGAATGTTCATACCAGAACTCCTTTCAGAATACACAGATGTTAGCACTCTCTGGGGATGAGTGCTAAATTCAAGACCAAGTGGCTGGGCTTGGGCTTGCGCTGGTTTGAACCAACTTGGGGCAATTTTGAAGGCCGCGCTGGCCGGTGTCGGTGCGCTGAAGGACGCTTCAGGACAAAAGCGCTTGCGCGAACTCGCGGGCGTTGAAGGTTTCCAGGTCTTCCAGCTTCTCGCCCACGCCGATGAAATAGACCGGAATTGGCTTTTCGCGGGCAATCGCGCACAGCACCCCGCCCTTGGCCGTGCCGTCCAGCTTGGTCACGATTAGGCCCGTCAGGCCCAAGGTGGCGTCAAAAGCCCTGACCTGGGCCAAGGCGTTTTGCCCGGTGTTGCCGTCGATCACCAACAGCACCTCGTGTGGTGCGCTGGCGTCGGCTTTTTGCACCACGCGCTTGATCTTTTTCAGCTCTTCCATCAGGTGCAACTGGGTGGGCAGGCGGCCTGCCGTGTCCACCAGCACCACGTCGCGGCCCCGCGCGCGGCCTGCGCTGACCGCGTCAAAGCTCACGGCAGCCGGGTCCCCGCCTTGTTGGCTGACGATCTCGACCTGGTTGCGGTCGGCCCAAACGGCCAGCTGCTCTTTGGCGGCGGCGCGGAAGGTGTCGGCAGCGGCCAGCAGCACGCTCAGGCCCTCGCCGGCCAAATGTTGGGTCAGTTTGCCAATCGAGGTGGTTTTGCCTGCCCCGTTGACACCCGCCACCATGATCACGGTGGGCTGGTGGTCGCCAATGACCAAGGGTTTTTGCAGAGGGCGCAGCAAATCGGTGAGGGCATCGGCCAGCAAGTTTTTGACCTGTGCGGGCTCGGTGGCCTTGCTGTCCTTCACCCGGCGCTTGAGGTCTTGCAGCAAATGCTCGGTGGCTTTCACACCGGTGTCGGCCATCAGCAGTGCGGTTTCCAACTCTTCGTAAAGCGCTTCGTCGATGCGCGTGCCAGTGAAAACGGTGGTGATGCTGGAGCCGGTTTTGCGCAGGCCCGCTGTCAGGCGGTCCAGCCAGCCTTGGCGGGCGGCCGGGGCGGGCGCGGTTTCAGGCTGCGCGGGAACTGGTGCGGACGTGGGCGCGGGTGCGGGCGTTGCGGCCACAGGCTGTGCCACAGGCAGCGCAGGCGACACGGGAGGCACGGGAGGTGATTGCACCTCGACCGGGGGGGATTTTTTTTTGAAGAAACTGAACATGGCTTGCATTTGAAGGATCATGCATTCTATGAAACCGAACTTTTTCTTTGGACTTTCTCTGGCAAGCGCCTTGGTGGTCGGCAGTTTGAGCGCCACGGCGCAGGTACCGCAAGGCCAAGCGGGCGCACCACCCGCAGGCCAGGCCCCAGCGGCCAGCGCAGCCCAGGTGCACACCTTCACCTTGGCCAACGGCATGGCGCTGTGGGTCAAACCTGACCGCCGCGCGCCCACGGCGGTGCACATGGTGTGGTTGCGCGTGGGCTCCATGGACGAGGTGGACGGCACCAGCGGCGTGGCCCATGTGCTGGAGCACATGCTGTTCAAAGGCACGCCCTCCTTGGCACCGGGCGAGTTCTCGCGCCGCGTGGCGGCCTTGGGTGGGCGTGAAAATGCCTTCACCGCCAAGGACTACACCGGTTACTTCCAGCAAATCCCCTCGGGCCAGCTCGAAGCCGTGATGCGCCTGGAGTCGGACCGCTTTGCCAACAACCAGTGGCCCGATGCCGAATTCGCCAAGGAGCTGGAGGTGGTGAAGGAAGAGCGCCGCCTGCGCACCGACGACAACCCGCGTGCCCAGTTGCACGAAAAGCTCTCGGCCACCGCCTTGCTGGCCTCGCCCTACCGCCGCCCCATCGTGGGCTGGATGAGCGACCTGGAGGCCATGACCGCGCAAGACGCCCGCGATTTTTACCGCAAGTGGTACACCCCGGCCAACGCGGTGGTGGTGGTGGCGGGCGATGTGGACCCGCTGCAGGTCAAGGCGCTGGCCGACCGGTATTACGGCAGCATCCCGACCCGCGCCGTGCCTGAGCGCAAACCCCGAGACGAGCCCGCCCAGCAAGGCCTGCGCCGCTTGGAGTTCAAGGCCCCGGCAGAGCAGTCGTATGTGGCGCTGGCCTTCAAAGTGCCGCGCCTGGCCAGCATGGCGGCCTCGCCCGAGCACGATGACGCCCTGGCTTTGACGGTGTTGGTTGCCGTGCTCGATGGTTACAGCGGCGCGCGTCTGGACCGCGCCCTGACGCAGGGCGAGAACCGCTTGGCCGACAGCGTGGGGGCCTACAACGGCCTCATGGGCCGGGGCCCGCAGTTCTTTTACCTCGAAGGCGTGCCTGCCAAAGGCCAAAGCCCAGAAGCGCTGGAAGCCGCCTTGCGCGCACAGGTGCAGCGCGTGGCCAGCGAAGGCGTCAACGATGCCGAGCTGCAGCGCGTCAAAACCCAATGGGTGGCCAGCGAAATTTACAAGCTTGACTCGGTTTTCAACCAAGCGCGCGAGTTGGGCATCGCTTGGACCTTGGGCATGCCGCCGGATTACAGTGCGCAGCTGATCGCCCTCTTGCGCCAAGTCACGCCAAGCCAAGTGCAGGCCGTGGCGCAAAAGTACTTTGGCGATGACAGCCTCACGGTGGCCACTCTGCGTCCACAGCCCTTGTCGGGCCAGCCCCGTGCGCGTCGCGCCCTGCCCGGTGCCCGCCATTAAAGCGCTTGGCCATTCCAGCGCCTTGCCATGAAAGTCCAACACCCCATGTCCCTCCTAACTTCTTTGAACGCCCAGGCTTGGCGGCGACCGACCCTCGCTTTGGTCTGTTGGGCCGCCGCCAGCTGGGCGCAGGCTGCTTTGCCCATTCAACACTGGACCCAGCCCAGCGGCGCGCGCGTGTTTTTGGTGGAGAGCCACGCCATCCCCATGGTCGATGTGCAAATCGACATCGACGCGGGCAGCCGACGCGACCCGGTGGCGCAGGCCGGCCTGGCCTCGGTCATGGCGGGGCAAATGGCCAATGGCACCCGCGCTGAGCCGCAAGGACAAGGCCCCTACCCCCAAGCCATGGATGAAAACCAGATCGGTGAAGCCTGGGCCGACTTGGGTGCCAGTTTTGGCGGCAGTGCAGGCGGTGACCGCATGAGCTTTGGTCTGCGCAGCCTGAGCTACCCCGACTTGCTGGACCAAGCCGTGGCCTTGGCCGCGCGGCAAATGGCGCACCCGGCTTTCCCCGAGGCCATGTGGTTGCGCGACCGGGAGCGCATCAGCGCGTCCATGCGCGAAGCCCTGACCAAACCCGGCACCGTGGTGCAGCAGCATTTTGCCCAAGCCGTGTACGGTGCCCACCCGTATGGCCAACGTGCCACGCCCGAAACCCTGGCACGGATCGGCGTGCCAGACCTGCAACAGCTGCACACACAGAGCCTGCGGGCCTGCCGCGCCACCGTGAGCGTGGTGGGCGCGCTGACCCGGGCTCAGGCCGACGCCTTGGTGCAGCGCCTGTTGGCGCAGTGGCCCCGCGAGTCGGGCTGCCCCAGCCTGCCACCGGTGCCCGAAGTGGCCCCTTTGGCCGCCGCGCAAAACCTGAACCTGCCCTTTGACTCGGCCCAGGCCCATGTGCTGATCGGCCAGCCCGGTTACATTCGCAGCGACCCCGACTTTTTTGCCTTGCTGGTGGGCAACCACATTTTGGGCGGCGGCGGTTTTGTCTCGCGCCTGACCGAGCAGGTGCGCGAAAAACGCGGCCTGAGCTACAGCGTGTACAGCGGCTTTGCCCCGGGCCTGCACGCCGGGGCCTTCACGGTGGGGCTGCAAACCCGCCCTGACCAAGCCACACAAGCTGTGGCCGTGGCCCAAGAGGTGGTGCACAACTTTGTGCAGGCTGGCCCGACCGAGGCCGAGCTGCAAGCGGCCCAATCGAATTTGGTGGGCGGTTTTGCGCTGCGCATCGACAGCAACCGCAAGCTGCTGGACAACGTGGCCAACATCGCCTGGAACCGTTTGCCGCTGGACTACCTGAGCAACTGGACGCAGCAGATCGAGCGCGTCAGCGCGGCCGATGTGCAACGCGCCATGGCGCGTGTGCTGCAGCCTGAGCGCATGGTCACGGTGGTGGTGGGCGCTGCCCCTTGAGGGCGCTTCAAGAGCAGCTTGTGTGCACTTTAAAAGCGGGGCTCAAGGCCTGACTTTTTCAACAGACTGGGCTTGGGGCGCGATGGGGGACCCCGCTCAAGCCCGGCTCAAGTTCAGCTGCATGCTTTCTTTGACCTCTTCCATCACCACATAACTGTGTGACTCGGCGGGCACCGGGATGTTTTTGAGCAGCTTGCCCAGCAAGCTGCGGTAATCGCTCATGCCCTTCAGGCGTGCCTTGATCAGGTAGTCAAAGCTGCCGGACACCAAGTGGCATTCCATCACCTCGGGCAGGGCCTGCATGGCGGCGCGCACTTTCTCAAACACCTCGTCCGATTTGCTGGACAGGCGGATTTCCACAAACACCAGCAGCGTGCGCCCCAAGGCGGCTGGGTGCAGGTGCGCGTGGTAGCCGGTGATCACGCCCTCGCGCTCCATGCGGCGCACCCGCTCGGTGCAGGGCGAGGCCGACAGGCCCACCCGTTCGGCCAGCTCGGTCATGCTCAGGCGGCCTTGGGCCTGCAAGGCGTCCAGGATTTTCAGGTCGATGCGGTCGAGTTCGGTCATTTCACTGCGCAGCCTTCATGGGGATGGGGATGGGGATGGTGGATATTTTTCACTGACGAAAGTGATATTTTCAATGAAATTCACTGGACATTGATTTTTAGAATCGATTTCATCGCATGAATATCAGGTCAAGTCCATGAAAGTCCTTGTTTTGGGTTCGGGTGTCATTGGCACCACCACCGCTTATTTTCTGGCCCGCGCCGGGGCCGAGGTCACGGTGATTGACCGCCAAAGCGGCCCCGCCATGGAGACCAGCTTTGCCAACGCCGGTCAAATCTCGCCGAGTTACGCCACCCCTTGGGCGGCCCCCGGCATCCCGCTCAAAGCACTCAAGTGGTTGTTTCAAAAACACGCGCCCTTGAGCCTGCGCCCGGACGGCAGCCTGTTCCAGTGGCGCTGGTTGCTCAGCATGCTGGGCCAGTGCAACGGCGCTGACTACGCCACCAACAAAGAGCGCATGCTGCGCCTGTCGAATTACAGCCGCGATGTGCTGCGCCAGCTGCGTGCCGACACCGGCCTGCGCTACGAAGAGCGCCAGGGTGGCACCTTGCAGCTGTTTCGCACACAAGCCCAGCTCGATGCTGCGCAAAAGGACATCGCGGTGCTGCAGGGCTGCGGCGTGCCTTTTGAGTTGCTCAGCCGCGAGCAGTTGACGGCTGTGGAGCCCGGCTTGGCCGATGCGTTGCCGCGTCTGACCGGTGGCCTGCGCTTGCCGGACGATGAAACCGGCGACTGCCACCTGTTCAGTAGTCGTCCCTGAAAAATTCATTTTCAGTTCAGCGCCCAGTTTTTGGACCCAGCCTTGAGTGGTTCGCAGACAAAGATTTGTCGCAATTGCCGAGCAAGTTGCCCCAAACCGCAGGCCTGCAGCAG
>NZ_JBIKIL010000218.1:0-2645 GCF_044361645.1 Limnohabitans sp.
TATTCGCCTTGTTGTGTCAAAACATCGTTTTTTGCCTGTTTTTTAAGCATTTTTATGCTTTTCAGGCTCAAGGACCCGTCCAACGCAGACCACCATAAATTGATAGATTTTTGATATTTAACAATACGTTATGAGATTTTTGTGAAGTTGATTCCACGTCGAAGCCCAGTTTCCATTGCGCGCCCAGTGGCCACCAGGCACCAACGCCCCAGTCGGTGCGAGTGCTGCGGCTGACCAAATCACCCAGAAGTGGGCTGAACTGTTCAGCGTCGCTCAATTGTGTTTGTTTGAGCCACGCTTGGGTCGCCGCTTTACCGATGGGTCGGTCGTGGCGCAGGGTCCAGTCGCGGCGTGTTTTGTCGCCGCCTGGACGTTGGCTGCTGGCCGCTCGGTCATGCCCGGCTCCAAGGGCCAAATGGGTTTCGGTGCGGTCGGGGTGTTTGCAGCTGCCTTCTAAGCGGGCTTGGGTGTAGCGCCCGTCAAAGTTGGTGCTGGCGGCATAGGTTTGCTCGGTGCTGGCCACACCGATGCGCCACATGCAGGGTGCGGGCAGGGGCACAAATTGGTAGTAAAGGCTGAGGCCTTGGTCGTGGAAGTTGTTGGTGTTGCGACTTAGGTAGTGCTGTGTGTCCCAGCGCAGCTGGGCCAATCCTGGCCCCAGGGGGCGGGCATAGGTGACTGAGGCGGCCAGCATCTGGTTACTGGCCAAGCTGGCGGCGTTGCGGGTTTGCAGGGCCAGGCTCAGGCGCAGGTCGGGGCTGCCTGCGGGGCTTTGGCCCTGTATGGCCAGCAGGTTTTTGAGGGCTGCACCGCTTTGGGGCCGGGTGCCGTCGACCAGGGGCACGCTCACCGGTCCGTTGGACAAATAGAGCGTAATGGCGTTGGCGTGGGTGGTGCTGGCGAGGTTGGTTTCGTGACCGAGCGTGGTTTGTAGCAGTTGTGCCCATGTCCACTGGGCTGCGGCTTCGGGCCGTTGGGCGGCGTTGCCCAGCAGCCATTGGCGCAGGTCGGGGTCGATGTCGGGACGGGCGCTGACTTGGTTGACGATATGTTGCGCGCTGTCTTTGGCGCCCAGCAGGGCCAGGGCGTGGGCGTAGTCGAGTTGGGTGCCGGGTTGTTCGGGGTTGAGTAGAAGTGATTTTTCGAGGGCGTCGGCGGCGTTGCTGTGTTGGCCGCTTTGCAGCCACAGAGCACCAAGCAGGGCATGGTAGTCGGCGCGCAGGTCACAGACAGCAGCCTGGCCCAGCAGTTGTTGCAGTCGTTGGCGCAGGTCTTCGGCGTTGCTTGGAGATGGGCTGCCCAGACTGGCGGGGCAGCTGGCTGTGGCAGGGGTCTGGGCCTGTGCGGTGGTCAGCAGGCAAAAGGCTGCACCTAAGGCTGCGGGACCAAAGGCTGCGCCCCGAAGGGCAAGCCGGTTTAGGTCTTTGCAGGTGACCGCAAGTTGGACTTGGGGGCGTGCGGGTGCGCGTGGGCCTGAGGCCGGTATCGGGTGGCTTGGAAGCATGTGGGGTGTGGGCAGCCAGCGGCGGCTGGCTTAGCCGACAAGGGCTTGGTCTTGGTCGGCACTGTACACAAGTTGCAGGTGCCCTGGCCCATAGGTTACGGGCAGGCAATGGATTTTGCGGGGTTGGGTGAGGCCTGCAAGCAGGAAGTCGCCCAGCGCTTGGGCTTTGGCGGGCTGAGCTTGTCGCACCACTTCGGGGCCCAACAAGATGGGGTAGGCGAGTTCGGCAGTGAGGTTTTCCAGGCGCGCGGCGATGGTGACGGTTTCGCCCAGCACTGAGTGCACGCGGCGCTGGGCCGGGCCAAAGGAGCCGATCATGATGTCGCCGCTTTCGATGCCGATGCCCAGATCGAGGGGCGGGGTTTGGCGGCTGGCCACTTTAGGCAGTTGGGCCACGCCTTCGCGCCAGATTTCTTCGGCCGCACCAATGGCTTTGTTCGCATGGTCTGGGCAGGGACTGGAGCCGTTCCAGACGGCCATGAGACCATCGCCCACCATTTGCTCAACGACGCCGCCGTGTTGGGTAACGATGCGGTCCACGGTGGTGTAGAAGATGTGCAGCACGGTGGCCGTTTCTTCTGGGCTGCGGCCTTCGCAATAGGCCGAGAAGTTCCGCAGGTCGACAAACATGACGGTGGCTTGCTGTCGCTGGGCCATGACCTGTGCGGTGGGGCCTGCAAAGGCGACTTTGCGGGCGGCGCCTTCGGGCAGGTAGCTCGCAAGGTTTTGGTAGAGGCGTTCGCGCTCTAAGCGCACGCGCAGCATTTCGGCCAGCAGCAAGCTGGCGGCCAACAGGCCGATGAAAAGCAGCGGTGTGCCCCAAGCCAGCACATGCTGCTGGACAAGCAGCATGTAAGCATGAACGGCCCAGACCACAAGGGCACTGACGAGGGCCGCAGCGGGCACGGTGATGGCGGCCCCAGGTCGCGGCAGACTCAGGGCCAGCAGCAGCACCAGGGCGCTGATGAGGCCGCTGAGCCAAGGCCAGAGGCTGGCCCAGTGGGGCACGTAGGGGGTACGTTCGTCCAGTGCAGCGGCCAGCAGTTGGGCGTGGACTTCGATGCCGCCCACGGCGCCGCCTTGGGGCGTGGGCACGGCGTCACCCGCACCCATGGCGGTGGAACCAATGAGGGCCCAGGCG
>NZ_JBIKIL010000188.1:0-4286 GCF_044361645.1 Limnohabitans sp.
CGGGGCTTTGCTGGGTTTTGACGATGACAAGGCCAAGGTGTTTGACATCGCCATCCAGACGGGCGCGATTTTGGCGGTGATCATTGTGTATTGGCAAAAGATCAGCAGCACCGTGCGTGCCTTGCCGCGCAGCGCCGATGCCCAGCGTTTTGCGTTGAATGTGTTCATCGCTTTTGTGCCTGCCGTGATCTTGGGGTTGATGTTTGGCAAAGCCATCAAGGCGAACCTGTTCACACCCGAGGTGGTGGCCACCACGTTCATCATTGGCGGTTTCATCATTTTGTGGGCCGAGCGCAGACAGGCCAGCGCCGTGCATATTGCCGAGGTCGAAGACATGCGTTGGCAAGATGCACTCAAGGTGGGCTTGGTGCAGTGCCTGGCCATGATTCCGGGCACCAGCCGCAGCGGCGCGACCATCATCGGCGGCATGTTGCTTGGCATGTCGCGCAAGGCCGCGACCGACTTTTCTTTTTACCTGGCCATTCCCACGTTGATTGGTGCCGGGGCCTACAGCCTGTACAAAGACCGTGCCTTGCTCAGCATGAGCGATGCGCCGATGTTTGCGGTGGGTCTGTTGTTTTCTTTTTTGAGTGCCTGGGTGTGTGTGCGCTGGTTGCTCAAGTTCATCTCGACCAACAGCTTTGAGGTGTTTGCTTGGTACCGGATCGTGTTCGGTCTGGTGGTGCTGGGCACCAGCTACTATGGCCTGGTGACCTGGGCGGCTTGATCGGGTGAACCTAGGCGACATGCTGGGCCTTGGGCCGCGCCCAAAATAGAAATCTCTTGTTTGCCGCATCCTGCGGATGCGTTTGTTCAAAGCCCCTGAATGTCTGTTGCCCTGTCCGCCTCTTTTCGCCGTCTGGCCTGGTCCAATTTGCTGGCCCAGTCGGCCGAGCAGCTGAGTCTGGCTGCTGTCCCGATCGTGGCGGTGCTCTTGCTCAAGGCCGGACCCGGTGAAATTGGTTTGTTGGCCTCCATCCAATCGCTGCCGTTTTTGCTGCTCTCCATGCCGCTGGGCCTGCTGGCCGACCGCACTTCGCGCACGCGCTTGATGGCGCTGGCCGAGACGCTGCGGGCCTTGGCTTTGTTGTTGTTGCTGGCGCTGATCGTCACGGGTCATGTGTCGATTGCGGCTTTGGCCATCATCGGCTTCATGGCGGCGGTGGGCACGGTGGCCTTCAGCGTGGCTGCGCCTTCGCTGGTGCCCGCGCTGGTGCAGGTGGAGGGCTTGGCGCAAGCCAATGGGCGGCTGGAATTGGCGCGCAGCGCGGCGTTTGCGGCAGGCCCAGCTTTGGCCGGGGCCTTGATCGCATGGACCGGGGCGTCGGCGGCGTTTGTGCTGTCGGGCATGTTGTCGGTGGCAGCGGTTTTGTGCCTGCGTGGCATCCGCGAACCTGAACGCGCTGCCATGCCTGCACGCCACCCTTTGCTGGAGTTGCAAGACGGGGCCAAGTGGGTGTGGCAAAGCGACTTGCTCAGGCCCATGATGTTTTGTTCGATCGCCTGGAACATATCTTGGTTCATGTTGCAAGCGGCCTATGTGCCCTATGCGATCCACGACTTGGGGCTGGACGCCAGTGGCGTGGGTGTGACGCTGGCTTTGTATGGCGTGGGCATGATCTTGGGGGCATTGCTGGCGCCGCGTGTGGTGCGAGCGCTGCCGTTTGGGCAGGCGATTTTGCTCGGACCTTATTTCTCGGTGTTGGCCGCGTTCACCATGGCGCTGACCTTGTATTGGCCGCAAGGCTGGTTGGCGGCGCTGTCTTACTTTTTCTTCGGGGTGGGGCCCATCATCTGGACCATCACATCAACCACGCTGCGCCAGACGGTGACGCCCCGCGCCATGATTGGGCGGGTCACGTCGATCAACATTGTGGTCAGCACGGGCGCGCGGCCTTTGGGTGCGGCGCTGGGCGGTGTGGTGGGGGTGAGCTTTCCGGTTTCAGTCAGCCTGTGGTGTGTGGTCTTGGGCTTTGGACTGCAGGCCATCATTATCAGCGCGTCCAAGGTGCGCACGCTCCAGCGCTTGCCTGAACCTTTGCCCGATTGATTTTAAAAAACAGAGGAGACAAGAACATGCAACAAGCCGCGTTTGAAGAATTGTTGAAGCGGTTTTCGGCCGCTGCCGAAGCAGGTGATGGCGAGGCCTTTGCGCAGTGCTTCACGGCCGACGGCATCTACCACGACTACATCTATGGTGACCACACGGGCCGCGCCGACATTGCCCACATGATGAACGACCTGTTCCACCGCGATGCCGGGCCAGACTACCGCTGGGAGATGTTCGAGCCCGTGTGCAATGGGCAGCTGGCCTATGCGCGGTCTTTGTCGAGCTTCACCTCGAAGGTGCCCGAGTTTGCGGGGCGGCAGGTGGTGATCGACGGCATCAGCCGCTTTGAGCTGCGTGACGGGCTGATTTGCGATTACAGCGAATCGGTCAACGGCGGCGTGGCCATGGTGCAGCTGGGGGTGGCTGCGCCGCGCCTGGAAAAAGTGCTCAAGCGCTGGAGCCAGCAGCTGCTGGAACAGCCCGCCACCCAAGCGTTTTTGGCCCGTGGCAAACGCACTGCGTGAGTTGTTTCATGTTTCTTTGAAAGGCCTTGCCATGAGTTACCAAGACATCCTCTACAACGTCGAGCACCGCATTGCGACCATCACCTTGAACCGGCCGGACAAGCTCAATGCCTGGACCCATGTTATGGAGCGCGAGGTGCGCGAGGCCATGGACGCTGCCGCCGCAGACGAGGGCGTGCGCGCCATCGTGATCACGGGTGCGGGGCGGGGCTTTTGCGCGGGGGCCGACATGGATTTGCTCAAGGGCCTGGACCCGAGCGACATCACGGCGACGACTTGGACAAAACCTTTTGATGTGAACCAGCGGCTGGATTACCAGACGCGTTATGGGTTTTACCCGGCGATCCCGAAGCCGGTGATCGGCATGCTCAACGGCGCGACCGCCGGCATTGGGCTGGTGCACGCTCTGTATTGCGACATCCGGTTTGCGGCCGACAACGCGGTGTTCACCACCGCGTTTTCTAGGCGTGGCTTGATCGCCGAGCATGGCTTGAGCTGGATGCTGCCGCGCATTGTGGGCCACGCCAACGCGATGGACTTGCTGCTGTCGGCCCGCAAGGTGATGGCCCCCGAGGCGCAGGCCATGGGCTTGGTCAACAAGGTGTTTGCGCCCGACGCTTTGGCCGCTGCAACCTATGCCTATGCGCGCGATTTGGTGGACAACGTGTCGCCGCGTTCGATGGCGGTGATCAAGCGCCAGCAGTACGACGCGCCGTTTCAGACGCTGGCAGAAAACACCCGCCAAGCCAACGTGGAGATGGCCCGCAGTTTTGCGAGTGACGACTTTCGCGAAGGGGTGGCGCATTTCATGGAAAAACGCGCACCGCAATTCACTGGCAACTGAGGCTCAAGGGTTGCCCCCGACTCACTTGTTGAGGGTCATCAACGGGATGTCTTTGGCCACGGCCAGCTTGTCGAGCTGCGCGCGGGTTTGGCTGGCCATAAAAGCTTCTATGGCTTTTCGGGTGGCGGGTTTGAACAGGTCCTTGATCGGGTGGGTCAGTTGGACGCCTGCGGCTTCGCACAGACTCAGCGCAAAGTGCGGCTCCAGGGCTGCCACGGCCACGCGGCCGTTTTTGCAGGCGTAAATGCGGTAGCCCGCGTGGGCACCGCCCACCGCACCGTCGGGGGTGGTCATGCGCAGCTGGCGCGGCAGGGCCAGCCAAGCGGCGGCATCGGACAGGGCCACTTCGTGCCGCGAGCCCTTGCCTGTGCTCTTGAGCGAGATCACCGCTTTGAGCGTGGCTTCGCTGGCCATGAGCGCGCCGCCCATGTCGGCAAACAAACTCGGGGGCAGGTCCATGCCGTTGACCAAACCGACTTCAGCTTGGTAGGTCAAATCGTGGCCGGGAATCTCAGCCAGCGGGCCGGGTGCGCCCACCACTTCGATCAGGCTGAGCGCGGGGTATTGTTTGCGAAGCGACTTCCAGCTCAGGCCCAACTTGGTCAGCGCCGAGGGGCGGAATGAGGTCAGCAGCACATCGGTCTTGGGCAACAGCTTGTGCATCGCAGCTTGCCCCGCTGCAGTTTTGAGGTCCAGGGTGTGGTGTTTCACGCCCTTGTGCATCAGCGCGTAACCATCGGGCGTGTAGTGCTGCATCGGGTCGCCAGAAGGCGGGTTGACCTTGGTGCAGCTGGCGCCCATTTGGGCCAGGCGCATCAGGGCGGCAGGGCCGGGCAGGTTGAGGGCGAGGCTGACGACGCGAACGCCG
>NZ_JBIKIL010000100.1:0-14463 GCF_044361645.1 Limnohabitans sp.
CGCCCAACGCCCAACGCCCACCGCCCAACGCCCAACGCCCAACGCCCAACGCCCAACGCCCAACGCCCAACGCCCAACGCCCAACGCCTAACGCCTAACGCCTAACGCCTAACGCCTAACGCCTAACGCCTAACGCAAAACGCAAAACGCAAAACGCAAAACGCAAAACCCAAAACCCAAAACCCAGCATGATCTACGGCATCGGCACCGACATTTGTGACATACGGCGCATCCAAGCCAGCTTGGAGCGGCACGGCGAGCGTTTTGCGGCCAAGGTGTTGTCAGATGCCGAAATGGTCACCTGGCAAGCCCGCAGCGCCCGCTGGCCAGCGCGTGGCGTGCGTTATTTGGCCACGCGCTTTTCGGCCAAAGAGGCCTTCAGCAAAGCCATAGGCCTGGGCATGCGCATGCCCATGACCTGGCGGCTGTGCGAGATCGGCAAACTGCCCAGTGGCCAGCCGGTCATCGTGTTGCACGGCAAGTTGAAAGATTGGTTTGAGGCCAAAGGCTTGAGCGCGCACATCACCGTGACCGATGAGTCTGACTACGCGGCCAGTTTTTGCGTGGTGGAGACCTTGCAAGCGGCCCCATCGGCAACCGAGCATTCGGCCACTTGATTTTGAGTGGCCCACCCTGAACTGTTGAGATACCCATGACCCTCCACGCCCCCTTGATCTTGGACATCGCAGGCACCACCTTGAGCGCCGATGACCGCCGCCGCCTGGCCCACCCACTCACGGGCGGCATGATCCTGTTTGGCCGCAACTGGCACAGCCGGGCGCAGCTGAGTGACTTGTGTGCCGAGATCAAAAGCATACGTGCAGACCTGTTGATCGCGGTGGACCACGAAGGTGGCCGGGTTCAGCGCTTTCGCACCGACGGCTTCACCCATTTGCCACCCATGCGGGCCTTGGGCGAGTTGTGGGCGCAAGACGAGCAAGGTCTGCCCGGCTCGGGCGTGCTCATGGCCTGCGAAGCGGCCACCTCGGTGGGTTTTGTCTTGGCCAGCGAGCTGCGCGCGTGCGGCGTCGATTTCAGCTTCACACCGGTGCTCGATCTGGACCACGGCGAAAGCGGCGTGATTGGTGACCGCGCTTTTGCACGCGACCCGCGCGTCGTCAGCCTGTTGGCGCGCAGCCTGATGCAGGGTCTGCTCCAGGCGGGCATGGGCAATTGCGGCAAACATTTCCCCGGCCACGGCGCCGTGAAGGCCGACTCGCATGTGGCTCTGCCAGTCGACAAGCGCAGCCTCAAAGCCATCTTGGCCGACGATGCCTTGCCTTACCCTTGGTTGGGCAGCGTGCTGACGGCGGTGATGCCCGCGCACGTGGTGTACAGCCGAGTCGATGCACGGCCTGCGGGTTTTTCAAAACATTGGCTGCAAGACATCTTGCGCGGGCAGCTGGGTTTTCGGGGGGCGGTCATCAGTGACGACTTGTCTATGGCCGCAGCCCGTCAGGTGCAGGGCCAAAGTTTGAGCTATGCCGAGGCGGTGCGGGCCGCGCTGGAGGCCGGGTGCGACCTGACCTTGCTGTGCAACCGCTCTGTGGGCGACGGGGCCGAGCTGGACACCGTGCTCGACGCTTTGGCCGAAGCCGCAGTCAAAGGGCATTGGCACCCCAACGAGGTGAGCGAACAGCGTCGTTTGGCGCTCCTGCCCACGGCTGTGGCCAGAGATTGGGAGACCTTGGTGCGCTCGGCCGACTACATGCGGGCGCTGGATTTGTTAACGTGAGTCTTTTTTGTCGCTGATCTTTTTGTCGAGAACTTACGCAAGTGAACACCATGGGCAGCCTGCTTTTCAAATTGTTTTTAGCCTTCTTTGGGCTGCTCCTCCTGTTGGGTGCACTTTTCTTTTTGCTGGGCTACAGCATCTGGGCCACATTGCGCTGGTTGATCACTGGGCAAAAACCGCAAGTGGCGGTGGTTTGGCAGCAGTACCACACCATGCGCCGAAACTTTCGGCAGCCACCTTTTGCAGCAGCAGGTGCACGGAGCCACTCGCCAGACGCGGATGTGGCGGATGTAGAGGCCCGCGAATTGACCGAGTCCTCGCCACAGCTTCCACCAGCCGACAAGCATTGAAGCGGGGCGGTTCAGTTTTAAGGGGGAGCAAACCCCGAAGTCGATGTCATTATTTTTTACGCCAATGTTTAAATAAGACACTATTTGGTATACATTTTAGACTTCTGAGCTAGCTGGAGTCTTTATGTACCACTTCGCACCCTGTTCGAACTGTTTGCAGCCTTTCAAGGTATTGTCTTTTTCGCTGCTTTTGACGTTTTTGAGTGTGGTCCATGCTCAAATGCCTCCGGCAGGACCTGCACCCGTGCCCAACACGGCCGATGCTGTGCTTTTCAGCCCGGACACCTTGGAGCCCTTTGGGGCCTCTTTTTCTTCTGCACGCCCTGCTGCAAGAGACCAAGCCAAAATCTTCATTTACCGGCTGGGCACTGAGGGCGGGGCAAGACCGGTGAACATTTACATCGACAAGCGCTACCACGCTTCTATTTTGAGTGGTGGGTATTCCGAGTTCTGTGCCTCGCCTGGACAGAGCAGCTTGTTGGCGGTCATGGACGATGCCGCCTCAATGCACACAGGCAAACAAGCACCAGGACAAAACTGGCCATTCCAATCGGGTAAAACCCTGTTTTTGAAAGTGGAAGACAGAGGCCTGCTTTCTGAGGTCCGGGCAGACCAAGCTTTGCGCGAATTGGGCAGTACCGCCGTGCAAATCCACACGATTTCCCGTTCGCCCCTGGTGCAAGAATGCAAAGCATTACTTGCCCCACCGATGGAGGTTGCGGCCCCTGCGGCCCCGCCAGTGCCGCTGGCCGCCAAGCCAGTGGCAGTCGCTGTCAAGCCGCCTTTGCCACGTCTTTATGCATTGGAGTCAGATGCACTGTTTGATTTTGGCAAAACCCAGCTGCGGGCCAAAGGGTACAACGAGATTGAGTCCATGGCCCAAAAATTACGGCAAGATTTTTCACAAGTCGAACGCATCCGGGTCATCGGGCACAGCGATCCCATTGGCCGCCCGAAGACCAACCTTCGCTTGTCTTTGGCTCGGGCCCAGGTGGTGGCAGACCAACTCAAGGAGCGCGGAATCAAGCCCATCAGAGGCTTCGTGATGGATGGAGAGGGTTCGCGTCAATTGGTCAAAGTCAATTGCGGCAATACCGCCACACCCAAAAACAAGCTTTGCCATGCGCCCAATCGCCGCGTGGACATTGTGGTCACTGGCGCTAAACGCTGAAACACACCGATCAAACCAGCAAAAAAACCACCATGAAAAAATCCTACCAAATCATTGCTAAAAGCGGTCAAGGCAATGATGATTTAGTGACCCACGCTGTGCCTGCTCAGGGCTCTTTTTGGGGCGCATTGAAGATCAAAGCCAAGCCAGGCGTGCACTACCAATTGGTCGACCTCGCCACTGGCAAAGCACCGGACAACATCCGTGTCAAACGGGTGGGCAAAGATTTGCGCATCAGTTTCGAGGGCCATGAAAACGTCGATGTGATGATCATCGACTACTACGAATACATGGGCAATGAGGGCCTGACAGGCGAGTCCGAAAGCGGCGTGCTCCATGTCTATGTGCCCGAATCGGGTGACTCGGCCCAGTTGTTGGGCCGTTTGACCGATGGTGCCAACAGCACCGGCATGGCCTTGGGCCAAGCGCAATGGATGGCCTCGTCTTCGTCTGGCGCAGCCGTGGGTGCTTTGGTGACGATGGCAGGCTTTAACCCGCTCTTGGCTGCACCGCTGGCTTTGTTGGCTGTGGCGGGTGCTGGTGGTGGTGACAGTGGTACGGGCAATGACAGTGGTACGGGCAATGACAGTGGCACGGGCAATGACAGTGGCACGGGCAATGACAGTGGCGGATCGGGCACCACGCCACCCCAAGTGCTTTCAGCCAGCTTGGCCCCCGAGGATGACACTGGCGTGAGCAACAGCGATGGGATCACCTCGGACAACACCCCCAAGCTCTTGATTTCTGGCGATGCCGGTGCGGTGAGTGCCACAGTCACCCTGAATGGCAAAACTTACACCTCCACCACCAAAAATGCCCAAGGGCAATTTGAGGTCCAAATTCCCGATGCGGATGCATTGGACAACGGAGAAGCCAAATACTCGGTAGTGGTCACAGATGCAGCGGGCAATTCAAGTCCCCCTTCAGAGGGCAGCTTCATTGTGGATCGAAGCGCCAGTGACAACTACCAACCTGATGCTGTCAACGACACCAATCTAGGCATAGCAGCCCAGATGACCAAAATCACCCAAGACACTGGGTCCAGTGCGACGGACTTCATCACCAGTGACAACACCTTGTCTTTTCAAGGCACCGTGGCCAGTGGGTTTGTAAAAAATGGTAACTTGGTCGAACTTCGCCTGCTCAATGCACAAAGCCAAGTCGCCGCCAAGCAGTATGTTGAGCCTGTGAGCCTTGGCGGGCAGTGGACCTGGGCCTGGGATAACTCGGCGCAGAAACTGCCCGATGGCCTGTACACGCTGACAGCCCAAGTGGTGGACAAGGCGGGCAACGGGGTAGGCGCGGGGCCATCGGAACAAATGATCACGGTGGACACCAATGCCGATCCCGATCCCAATTCTCGTTTTTCGATTGCAGTCACCCAGATGGTTCCAGATTCAGGCGCTTCGTCTTCAGATTTTTTAACCAACCAAAGAACACCTTCTTTCCGAGGCAATATTGGGACCAGCAATGTGGACTTCACGGGCAAGGTGTTGGTGCAGGCGCTGGGCACCGACGGCAAAGTCAAGTCGCAGGGCTACGTGGACCCCGCCCCCAATGGCACTTGGCTGTTTGACGGCATCAGTCAGCCATTGGGCATTTCAGGGGGCAATACCCAGTATGTTTTGAAGGCTTCGGTGGTGGACTTGGCAGGCAATATTTTGAAGTCGACCGACCAGTCGTTCACCGTGGATTTGAAACCCCAGGATATTTCGGTCGCTGGCGGAGTGATCAGCACCAGCGTCACATCTTTTAGCCAAATGACGCTGACGGCGAATGAGCCTGGTGTTTTTTCTTACCCGACATTACCGGTGGGGCAAAGTTCAACCACTGCATACAACACGGGTGCTTTTGAAATCAAGTTCACCGACTTGACAGGAAACTCTTCGATCATTTCTAATGATCGAAGGTGGGAGTTCAACCTCACTCAAGCAGTTAAAGAAGAAATCCCATCGGTTTCAGCACCGCCCTCTACATTTGGCAACGGGGAGTTGGCCGGCTCCATCGGCCGTCTGGCTTTTGATGCGACTTTTCAAAGCTTGGATTTGTCCGGCTTGTACTCCAGCAGTCCGAGTATTGGGAATGTGGCCGCCATCAACCACATCGTCATGACCGACGGCGCTGGCGATGACACGCTCAAACTCACGATCGGCGATGTGCTTCAATTGGGTGTCAGAAACAGTTTCTTGTCCACTGGTCGGCAACAAATGCGCATCGATGGTGATTCAGGCGACCGAGTGGAGTTGGATGATTTGTTGGGCGGGTCAAGCTTTGCGTGGACGAAAGCCAACGATTCAGTTGTGCTGAACGCCCTCAATTACGATGTGTACCGCAATTCCGACTTGAACCTAGAGTTGTTCATCCAACAGACGATCACCACTCGGCTGCTTTGAGCGCTGGGCGGTTCTGGGCAACGCTCAAGCCATTGCTGACGGTCGATGTAAGGGGCCCGAAAAAATGAGCCTGCAGTGCTGCTGACACGTTGAAATGCCAAGCCATTTTTTGTTGCCAGCACGCGCGTATCAAACTTGCTGGTGCCGCAGCGCCGGGAACAATATAACGTCGCGGATGCTGGCGCTGTCGGTGAGCAGCATCATCAATCGGTCAATGCCGATGCCGCAGCCGCCCGCAGGCGGCATGCCGTACTCCAGTGCCCGCACAAAGTCGTGGTCGTAGTACATGGCTTCGTCGTCGCCGTCTTCCTTGGCGGCCACTTGCGCGTGAAAGCGGGCGGCTTGGTCTTCGGCGTCGTTCAACTCGCTGAAGCCATTGCCGAACTCGCGGCCGGTGATGTAGAGCTCAAAGCGCTCGGTCACTTCGGGGCGGCTGTCGTTGGCGCGGGCCAGCGGGCTGATCTCGGTCGGGTGCTCCATGATGAAGGTCGGCTCCCAGAGCTGGTCTTCCACCATTTCCTCAAAATAAAACACCTGCAGACTGGCCAGGCTGCGGGTGGACAGCTTGTTTTTTTCTTCGCTCAGGCCGCGCTTTTTCAGGGCGTTGCTCAGCCACTCGGCCTTGTCCACGTTGTCACCCGCATCGGTGTGTTTGAGGATGGCTTCGCGGATCGTCATGCGCGCAAACGGCTTGTTCAGGTCCACCGGCTTGCCGCTGTAAGTCAAATCGAGCGTGCCAGCTGCCGTCATGGCCGCGTCGCGGATCAGGCTTTCGGTAAAACCCATCAGGTCCTGGTAGTTCCAATACGCCGCGTAGAACTCCATCATGGTGAACTCGGGGTTGTGGCGCACCGAGATGCCTTCGTTGCGGAAGTTGCGGTTGATCTCGAACACGCGCTCAAAGCCCCCCACCAGCAAGCGCTTGAGGTAGAGCTCGGGCGCAATGCGCAAAAACATCTCTTGGTCCAGCGCGTTGTGGTGCGTCACAAAGGGCTTGGCATTGGCACCCCCGGGAATGGGGTGCAGCATGGGCGTTTCAACCTCCAAAAAGCCGTGCTGCACCATGAATTCGCGGATGCCGCTGACGGCCTTGCTGCGGACCACAAAGCGCTGGCGGGCGGCCTCGTCGGTCATCAGGTCGACATAGCGCTGGCGGTACTTGACTTCTTGGTCGGCCATGCCGTGGAACTTGTCGGGCATGGGGCGCAGGCTCTTGGTGAGCATGCGGATGGATGTGGCGTGGATCGACAACTCGCCGGTGCGTGTTTTGAACAAATGGCCTTGCACGCCCACGATGTCGCCCAGGTCCCAGTGTTTGAACAAGGCGTACAGGTCTTCCCCTACGTCGTCACGGGTCACATACACCTGGATGCGGCCGGTGGCGTCTTGCAGCGTGGCAAAGCTGGCTTTGCCCATGACGCGCTTGAGCATCATGCGGCCCGCGACTTTGGCGGTGGTTTTGGCCACGCCTTCGCCGTTCAGTTCGTCGGTGGTTTTATCGCCGTGGGCCTGGTGCAGGTTGGCGGCGTGGTGCTCGGGCTTGAAGTCGTTGGGAAACGCCACGCCTTGGCCATCGGCCTGCGCCTGGCGCATGGCCTTGAGTTTTTCGCGGCGCTCGGCGATCAGCTGGTTTTCATCTGGTGGGGCGGGCGCAGTTGTTGGTGCCGTTTGGGCGTTGGCATTCGTGTCGGACATGGCGGGCGATGGTTGGGCTCAGGGAGGGTTTGAGCCTGGATTGCGAAAAATGAAGAAAAATCGAGGCTGCGCCAGTGCGCAAAACCCCTTATTTTAAGAGTTGGCGGGGGGCTTGGGGCCCGCGCTGCCGGGCGGTGAGGCCGAAGGCCGAGGGGCAGGCGCTGCGGGCGTCACCATGTCGCCAATCAGCTCCAGCCGCAGCAGCGGCTCTTGCAGGGCAAACAGCCGGTATTTCATGGGCAAAGGCAGGGGCAGCAACTCACCCCAGCGGTGGGACAACCAGCTGCAGTCTTGCAAACGCCAAGCCTCTGGCCAGTGGGGCACTTCGCTGGGCTGGGCGCTCAGTTGGGCCAGGGCCTCGTGCATTTGCACCGACAGGTGTTGCAGGTCTTCAGGCACCTGAACGGCAGGTTCGGGCGGCAGGGCTTGCACTTGGCCGGTCCACAAGCCGTCGCTGCGCTGCTGCTTGCTGTGGATGCTGATTTTTTCCAGCCCACGGCACCAAACCTTGACCAGGCCCGCTTGGGGCCGCTCAATCCGCTCGATGTGCACCCGTGTGCCCAAGGCCTCAAACTGCTCGGCGCTGGCCCCCGGGCGGTGCACTTCACGGCCTTGGGTGAGGGTGACCACCGCAAAACCGGTGCCTTGGCGTTCACACGCACCGATCATTTGCAAATAGCGCAATTCAAACAGTTGCAGGGGCAACAAAGCACCGGGAAACAGCACCATGCCCAGTGGGAAAAGGGGCAGTTCCATCGGGGTCGGATGATCTGGGGAGGGACTTGAAGGCATCTGGGTATCATCGCACGAGCAGGAGAACAATCGATGTGGTTTCAAATGGTCAGTCTGGTCTTGGATGTGGTGGCGGGCTTGTTGGCAGGCACGTGCTTGCTGCGCGTGCTCATGCAGCGCCAACGCATTTCCTTTCACCAAGCCTTGGGGCGATTCGTGTTCGCGTTGAGCGATTGGTTGGTGCTGCCTTTGCGCAAAGTGGTGCCGTCTTGGTCGGCTTGGGATTTGTCCAGCCTGGCGGGCGCTTGGCTGATCAAGATGGCGCAGGTGTCTTTGTTGTGGCTGCTGTCAGGCGGTGCAGCGCCTTGGCTTTTGCTGCCGTGGTTCAGCCTGCTGAGCTTGGCGCAGCTGCTGGTGTCTGCCTTGAGCGCTTTGGTGCTGGTGTATGCGGTCATGTCTTGGCTCAGCCCTCACGCGCCCATGTACGATTTGGTGTCGCGCTTGGCCGAGCCGATTTTGCGGCCCTTCAGGCGCGTGCTGCCGCTCATTGGCGGCATAGACTTGTCGCCGCTGGTGTTGCTCTTGGCCCTGCAAATGCTGGGCATGCTGCTGATGGGCTTGCAACTGGGCAGTTTGCGCTGAGGCTTGTCGTGTTGGTGCAGGCCGCGCGCCATGCAAAAGGCCCTCGCAAGAGGGCCTTTTTTTGAGAGCGAGAGGTGCTGCTCAGCTGACGGCGTCTGCCGGCTGGCGCTGCAACATGGCCAAGGTGCTGGCCATGGTTTTACGCAATTCGCGGCGGTCGCAGATGAAGTCCACCGCGCCTTTGGTTTGCAAAAATTCGGCGCGCTGAAAGCCTTCGGGCAAGGTCACGCGCACGGTGCTTTCGATCACGCGGGGGCCAGCAAAGCCAATCAAGGCTTTGGGCTCGGCAATCACCACGTCACCCAAAAAGGCAAAACCGGCCGACACGCCGCCCATGGTCGGATCGGTCAGCACGCTGACGTAGGGCAGGCCTTTTTTGGCCAGACGGGTCAAGGCGGCGTTGGTCTTGGCCATTTGCATGAGCGAGAGCAGGCCTTCTTGCATGCGCGCACCGCCCGTGGCGGTAAAGCACACAAAAGGCACTTTTTGCGCGATGGCGGTTTCCACGCCGCGCACAAAACGCTCGCCCACCACCGAGCCCATGGAGCCGCCCATGAAATCGAACTCGAAGCAGGCCACCACCAAGTTGATGCTGTGCACCGAGCCACCCATGACCACCAGGGCGTCTGTCTCGCCCGTGTTGTCCATGGCTTCTTTCAGGCGCTCGGGGTACTTGCGGCTGTCTTTGAATTTGAGGGGGTCCACCGGCAGGACTTCTTGGCCAATTTCGTAGCGGCCTTCACCGTCCAAAAAGGCGTTCAGGCGGGCGCGGGCACCAATGCGCAGGTGGTGCGAGCAACCCGGACAAACATTTTGGTTTTCTTCCAAGTCGGTTTTGTAGAGCACCGTTTCGCAGCTGGGGCACTTGACCCACAAGCCCTCAGGCACGGTGCGGCGATCGGCCGGGTCGGTGTGCTGGATCTTGGGGGGGAGCAGTTTTTCGAGCCAACTCATGAGGGGTTCTCCTTGTGCGGGGAATTATCGTTCATCGTGGCGGACATGCCATCCCGCTCAAGTGGTCGCGGCCAGCGAGCGTGAGCTAAGCTGGTGGGAGCGGTCTCTGACCGCGAAAGCGCCCCAGCAAACCCATCGCGGCCAGAGGCCGCTCCTACGAGGGGCCATTGCGGCGGGTCATCCAGCATGTCTACAAGTAGCCATCGCGGCCAGAGGCCGCACCTACGAGGGGCCACTATGGCGGGTTGCCGCTCCTACGCGTCCAGCGCTTGGCGGATGCCTGAGACGAATTCGCCCGCTACGTCGTTGATGCGGTCTGCCGGGGCAGCATCGATCAGCTGGATCAGGCGCGAGCCGATCACCACCGCATCGGCCACGCGGCTGATGGCTTGGGCGGTGGCCGCGTCGCGGATGCCAAAGCCCACGCCGACGGGCACGCTGACGTGCTGGCGGATGCGCGGCAGCATGGCCTCGACCGCGTCGGTGTCCAGCGTGCCCGAGCCCGTCACGCCCTTGAGCGAGACGTAGTACACATAGCCGCTGGCCACCTGGGCCACTTGCTGCATGCGTTCGTCGGTGCTGGTGGGGGCCAGCAAAAAGATCAGGTCCATGTTGTGGGCGCGCAGTTTGGCGGCAAATTCCACGCATTCCTCGGGGGGGTAGTCCACGATCAGCACGCCGTCCACGCCGGCAGCCGAAGCGTCGCGGATGAAGCTGTCAACGCCGTGCTTTTGGTCGTAGCGCTCCACCGGGTTGGCGTAGCCCATCAGCACCACGGGCGTGGTGCTGTTGGTCTGGCGAAATTCGCGCACCATGGCCAGCACCTGCACAGAGCCAATGCCCAGGGCCAGGGCTTTGTCGCCGGCTTTTTGGATGACCGGGCCGTCGGCCGAGGGGTCTGAGAACGGCACCCCCAGCTCGATGATGTCGGCCCCGGCTTGGGCCATGGCGTGCATCAGGGGCACGGTGGTGTTGGCCTGAGGGAAGCCTGCCGTGACATACGGAATCAGGGCTTTGCGGCCCTGGGTTTTGAGGGCGGAGAGGGTGGTGTCGATGCGGCTCATGATGGGATTGGCGTTGAGCGTTGGGTGTTTGGCGTGAGGGAAAAAGTGAGCTGTCGCACAAGGCTTTACGCTGAACGCTGAACGAAAATGCCTTTGACCGACTGGCCTTGGCAGCTGGGGCGGCAAAAGAAGTCGGCGTTCGACAAATCGGCCACGGTGCCGATGTCCTTGTCGCCACGGCCCGACAGGTTGATCAAGATGGACTGGTCAGGGCGCATGGTTTTGGCCAATTTCATGGCATAGGCCACGGCGTGGCTGGATTCGAGCGCGGCGATGATGCCCTCGGTGCGGCACAGGTAGTGGAAGGCCTCCAGCGCTTCCTTGTCGGTGATGCCCACGTACTCGGCGCGGCCGATGTCCTTCAAGAAGGCATGCTCGGGGCCCACGCCGGGGTAGTCCAGGCCCGCACTCACGCTGTGCGTTTCGGTGATCTGGCCGTTCTCGTCTTGCAAGATGTAGGTGCGGTTGCCGTGCAGCACGCCGGGGCTGCCCCGTTGCAGCGAGCAGGAGTGCTTGCCCGAATCCATGCCTTCGCCAGCGGCTTCCACGCCGATCAGGCGCGTGTTCTCGTGCGAAATATAGGGGTAAAAAATGCCCATGGCGTTGCTCCCACCGCCCACGCAGGCGAGCACGGCGTCGGGCTGTTCCTCGGCCATCTTGAGTGACTTGAACATCTCGGGCATTTGCGTGAGGCATTCTTCGCCAATCACGCTTTGGAAGTCACGCACCATCATGGGGTAGGGGTGTGGGCCGGCCACGGTGCCGATGATGTAGAAGGTGTTGTCCACATTGGCCACCCAGTCGCGCATGGCTTCGTTCAGCGCGTCTTTCAGGGTTTTGCTGCCGGATTCGACCGGCACCACGGTGGCGCCCAAGAGCTTCATGCGGTAGACGTTGGGGCTTTGGCGCTTGACGTCTTCTGAACCCATGTACACCACACACTCCAGCCCGTAACGGGCGCAGATGGTGGCGGTGGCCACGCCGTGCTGGCCCGCGCCGGTCTCGGCGATGATGCGCGGCTTGCCCATGCGCTTGGCCAGCATGGCTTGGCCGATGGTGTTGTTGATCTTGTGCGCGCCGGTGTGGTTCAGGTCTTCGCGCTTCAAAAAGATCTGCGCGCCACCCATCTCGCGGCTCATGCGCGCTGCGTGATAGACAGGGGAGGGGCGGCCCACAAAATGCGCCAGCTCGGACTTGAATTCGGCGATGAAGGCCGGTTCGTGCTGGTACTGGGCGTAAGCGGCTTTGAGCTCGTTGATGGCGTGGGTCAGGGTTTCGCTGACGAAGCTGCCGCCATAGATGCCGAAATGGCCTTTGAGGTCGGGTTGTTGGTAGTCGAACATATAGATCCTGTGTGGGGTTTTTGGGCACTCAGTGCCAGTTGAAGGCTGTTCCTTAGGCACCGCAGCAAGGCGCTTGCTCAGCGGGCCGAAGGTGACTGGAAATACGCAAAAGGCGAATTCAAAGGGGGAGGTCTTGGTCGGCGGTGCGCACCGCCTGAACAAATTGCCGCATTTTGTCGGCATCTTTCAGGCCTTTGCCTGCTTCGATGCCCGAGCTCACGTCAACGGCCAGAGACAGGCCATGCGTGCGCAGCGCCCGCATGCCATCGCCCACGTTTGCAGGTGTGAGTCCACCAGACAAAACGAGGTGAGCATTGACGTTTGGTGGCAGGTGTGACCAATGGAATGTTTTGCCGCTGCCGCCGTATCCGTCGACATGGGCGTCGAGCAAGAGGGCTTGTGCAGCGTGGTGTTGAGCTGCAAATTCTAGCAAGTCGAAGTCATGGACCTCGGACAGGGGGATTCGGGCCGCTTTGAGGTGGGGGCGGCCGGTGCGCTGGCTCATGGCAGCGCAAAACTCGGGCGACTCGTCGCCATGGAATTGCAGCAAAGCGCCAGGCACAGCCGCGCAAGCGGCCGCAATGCGCTCGGGCGTGTCGTTGACGAAGAGCAGCACGGGCGTCACAAAAGAGGGCAGCAGGCGGGCAAGCTCGGCCGCGCGCTCGATGCTCACGCTGCGCGGGCTGGGTGGGTACAGCACAAAACCAATGGCGTCGGCACCCAGTGCGGTTGCCGCCAGCACATCGGTATCGCGGGTGAAGCCGCACATTTTGATGCGGGTGCGTTGGGGTGCAGACGAATCGGGCAGGGCGTTAGGCAAGCTCATGGCAACCAATCAAAAGCAGGGGTGGTGTCGGGCAGACCCCACTCGGGGCTGTAGATGGGCCCGGCAAAGTACAGGCCGTTGGGAGAAAAGGTGGGCGCGGCAGCGTCGCGGTCACGGGCCAACAGCACCTCGTGCAGCCAGTCCGGCGGCTGGCTGCCTTGGCCAACCGCCACCAGACAGCCCATGATGTTGCGGATCATGTGGTGCAAAAAAGCGTTGCCCTCAAACTCAAACCGCCAATAAGCGCCGTGCCGGGTGATGCGGATCTGCCGCAGGGTTTTGATGGGTGACAAGGCCTGGCAGCTGCTGGCCCTGAAAGAGGAGAAGTCGTGCTCGCCCAGCAGGTGTTGGCTGGCTTGCAGCATGGGCTCGTGCGCCAGGGGGCGGGACACCCAGCCCACACGCCCGCTTTCCAGGCTGGGTCGCACCGCCGAGTCGAGCAGCACATAAATGTAGCGCCGCCCCGTCGCGCTGGCCCGGCAATGGAAGCTTTCGGGCATCACCTGCGCCCATTGCACCGCGATGTCGGGCGGCAAATAGCGGTTGGTGCCGCGCACCCAAGAATGGGTGTCACGGTCCAGCTCGGTGTCAAAGTGCACCACCTGCATCAGCCCATGCACGCCAGCGTCGGTGCGGCCAGCGCACAAGGTGCTGACGCGGGGCACATCGGCAAATTTGGACAAGGCTTTTTCAAGCTTGTCCTGAACCGTCAAACCCGTACTTTGGCTTTGCCAGCCTTGGTAGGCCGTGCCGGCGTAGCAAATGCCCAGAGCCAGTCTCATCGTGCGCGCCTTTGGGGTGTCCAGCCCATGAACAGCCCAAGGCAGGTGTTCAGTGCACAGGACACGCAGGTCATGGCGTGGTCAAGCGTCCAGCAAGATGCGCAACATGCGGCGCAGCGGCTCGGCCGCGCCCCACAGCAGCTGGTCACCGATGGTGAAGGCGCCCACGTACTCTGGGCCCATGGCCAGTTTGCGCACACGGCCCACCGGGATGGTCATGGTGCCGGTCACGGCCACGGGCGTCAGGTCTTGGATGGTGGCTTCGCGGGTGTTGGGCACCAATTTGACCCAGGCGTTGTCGGCGGCGATCATGGCTTCGAGGTCGGCCACAGGCACATTTTTTTTCAGCTTGAAGGTCAGGGCCTGGCTGTGGCAGCGCATGGCCCCCACCCGCACGCAAAAACCATCCACGGGAATGGCCGCCGAGTTGAAGGCCTCGCCCAGTCCCAAAATCTTGTTGGTCTCGGCCATGCCTTTCCATTCTTCTTTGGACATGCCCCAACCGGCTTCGTCCCGGTTTTTGCCAATGCCCAAATCTTTGTCGATCCAAGGGATCAGCGAGCCGCCCAGCGGCACGCCAAAGTTGGCGGTCTCGGCAGCTGTGAGGGCGCGTTGCTTGGCCACCACCAGGCGGTCAATTTCGAGAATGGCGCTTTGGGGGTCGTCCAGCAGGGCTTTGACTTCGGCGTTCAGGGTGCCGTATTGGGTCAGCAGCTCGCGCATGTGTTGCGCGCCGCCGCCCGAGGCCGCTTGGTAAGTCTGGGTGCTCATCCACT
>NZ_JBIKIL010000189.1:0-4268 GCF_044361645.1 Limnohabitans sp.
CAAGCCCAGCTTGGCCTTGAGCTCGGGTGGATGAAGCCTGCGCTTTTTTGTTTCAGTCATTGGTAACCCATTTCTTTGGACAGTGTCCCACTTAAACACCTGTCCCAAATTCGGGGTCCACTTCAGTGTTCCGAGTCTTTGCCACAGCCCACCCCCACATTCGCCTCAAGACCATGGGCATGAGCCCCGAAGTGGCCAAGTTGGTGGGTTTGTTTGGGGGGTGAGAAAGGTTGAGGCTATGTTTGAAGGGCTTGATGCGGGGCGCTTGGGCTTGAGTTAGTGGTTGAGGCGCGCTGCGGCATGACGGCCCTGGCGGCGCAGACCCAGCTGTCACGCGAAACGCTTTACCGCACCTTGTCGGCCCGGGGTAATCCCACGATCAAAACCTTGGCGGCTGTGCTCAAAGCCACGGGCCTGCGAATTTCCATCGCGCCAGCTCCATAAACCCACCACCTTCCGACACATTCTGTCGCTTCGCCTTGGACACTGGTTTCTGTCACCACACAGGAGCCCGACATGGCACAAAAAACCCGCAGCACCGCCGAAGAATCCACCACTCAGCAAGGCAACGCCCTGCCCCCCATCGTGCGCTGCTGGTGCCTGCGCCTGCTGACCGAGTTCAAGCGCGAGGACCGGCTGATCAGCAAATTCGGCTTTGAAGACGACGAGCTGGCCCGGCAACTCGGGCTGGGCGAATTCGTCGGCCGCGACACGGAAGACATCGACCGCCAAGGCATTCGCAAAGCCCTGCGCCGACTGGCCCACCAAGCCCAACAAGACCCCGGCAGCGTGCCGCCCGTGCTGGCGGCCAATGTGCAGCGCACCGCCGAACTGGTGGGCCTGAGCCCACTGGAGTCGCGCATCTTCGAATTTGTGGTCTTGATGCACGCCTACCCCACGCTGCTCGAGATCTGCAAACGCCCCAACAACCTGCGCGTGCGTGAAATTGCCGACACACTGGCCCGCTTGCTGCGCCTGCCCCGGCAAGAGGTGTATCAAGCGCTGCGCCCCGAAGCCACCTTGGCACGCACAGGCCTGCTGCAATGCAAGCCCAACAGCATGTTCGGCGGCATGGACGACCGGCTGGAACTGCTCAGCCCTGCCATGCCCGAACGCCTGACCGAATCCGTCAGCGAACCCACCGACTGGCTGCGCGACATGGTGCGCCTCGGTCAGCCCAGCCACCTGCAATGGCCCGACTACAGCCACCTGGACAAACACCTGGCCGTGCTGCGCCCCTACCTGCGCCAAGCCCTGGAACAGGGGCAAAGCGGCGTCAATGTGTTTTTGTACGGCCCACCCGGCACCGGCAAAACCCAACTCGCCCGCCTGCTCGCACAAGACATGGGCTGCGAAATGTTTGACGTCACCACCGAAGACGAAGACCGTGAACCCATCAGCGGCCCCAAACGCCTGCGCGCCCACTGCGCGGCCAACAGCTTCTTTGCCAAACAGCGCGCCATGATCTTGTTCGACGAAGTCGAAGAAGTCTTTGGCGACCACGAAGGCCTGGGCCAGCTCATGAAGCTGCTCAAACACAGCCACCACGCCAGCAGCCCCCGCAAAGGCTGGATCAACCGCATCCTGGAAACCAACGCCCTGCCCACCATCTGGGTGGCCAACAGCCTGCAAGGCCTGGACCCGGCCTTTGCCCGCCGCTTTGACATGGTGCTCGAAGTGCCCGTGCCCCCGCGCCAACAGCGCGAACGCATCATCCGCCAAGCCGGGGGCGAGCTGATCAGCGCCAGCACCGTGGCCCGCCTGGCCGAATCCGAAACACTCGCCCCGGCCCTGGTGACCCAAGCCACCCGCGTGGTCAGCGCCATCCGCGACCAACTCGGCAGCCCCGCCACCGACGCGGTGCAACTGCTCATCAACAACACCCTGCAAGCCCAGGGCCACCGCCCCGTGCGCGCCCACAACCCCGACGCCCTGCCCGAAGGCTACGACCCCGCCTTCATCCACGCCGACATCGACCTGCAAGAAGTCGCCCAACTGCTGCAAACCGCCCGCACCGGCCGCCTGTGCCTGTATGGCCCGCCCGGCACCGGCAAAACCGCCTTTGGCCGCTGGCTGGCGCAACAGCTCAATGTGCCCCTGCATGTGCGCCGCGCCTCTGACCTGCTGGGCATGTACGTGGGGGAAAGCGAAAAAAACATCGCCCGCGCCTTTCACGAAGCCGAAGCCGATGGCGGCGTGCTGCTCATTGACGAGGTCGACAGCTTTTTGCAAGACCGCCAAGGCGCCGAACGCAGCTGGGAAGTCAGCCAAGTCAACGAAATGCTCACGCAAATGGAATCGTTTGGCGGCGTGTTCATCGCCTCGACCAACCTCATGGACAAGTTGGACCCGGCCGTGCTGCGCCGCTTTGACCTGAAAGTGCGCTTTGGCCCCCTGCGCCCAGCCCAAGCCGCCCAACTGCTGCAGCGCCACTGCCAGCAACACCAACTGCCCGAACCCAGCGCCGCCGAGCTGGCCCAAGTGAAAACCCTCGCCCGCCTGACCCCCGGCGACTTTGCCGCCGTGCACCGCCAAAGCCGCCTGCGCCCCCTGCACAGCGCCAGCGACTGGGTCTTGGCGCTGCAGGCCGAATGCGCCCTCAAACCCCAAACCAAAACCAGCGGCATGGGTTTTTTGAACTGAGCACCCCGCAGGCGCCACCAGTGGTCACTTTTTTAATCCATTAAAAATGCATTAAGAAAAAATTAAGGTACTTTTGTATCTAACATTGCAGACTCTCACCACAACACCCCATGGCCAGCAAAAAACCCGACACCCTCGAAACCCTGGCCCTTGCGCTGGAGCTGATGCGCCGCATCCCGCGCCACGCCAAGGTCAGCACGGGCGAGCTGCTGTCGCAAATCCAGGGGGCCGGGTTTGAGCGTGACGAACGCAGCATCCAACGCCTGCTGCAAGCGCTGACCCAACGCTTTGACATCGAATGCGACAACACCAGCCGCCCCTATGGCTACCGGTGGAAACCGCAAGGCCAAAGCCTCATGGTGCCGGGGCTCAACCGGCAAGAATCGCTGCTGCTCTTGCTGGCGCGCCAACACCTCAGCCCCCTGCTGCCGCCCAGCGTCATGCGCGCCATGGACGGCTTTTTCAAACAAGCCCAGGCCAACCTCGCCCCCCACCAAAACGCCCACCGCGAAAAAGAGTGGCTGCACAAAGTGCGCGTGGTCAGCGAAACCCAGCCCCTGCTGCCGCCCCAACTGGCCAAAGGCGTGCTGGACAACGTGACCTCAGCCCTGTTTGACAACCACTGGCTGGAGGTGGACTACCTCAACCAAAAAGACGAGCGCAAGAAAACCCGCGTCATGCCCCTGGGCCTGGCCCAGCAAGGCCCACGCCTGTACCTGGTGTGCCGCTTTGACGGCTACGACAACCAACGCATCCTGGCGCTGCACCGCTTCAATAGCGCGAAAGACAGCGGCCTGCCCTTTGAGCGCCCCGACTTTGACCTGGCCAGCTACGACGGCGAAGGCCACTTTGCCGTGGGCAACGGCCAACGCATCCGCCTGCAATTCGACATCGACAAAGGCCCCGGCCGCCACCTGCTGGAGTCACCCCTGTCACCAGACCAAAACGTGCAGTTCACCCCCACCGGCTACACCATCACCGCCACCGTGCAGCAAACGCTGCTGCTGGACCGGTGGTTGAACAGCTTTGGGGCGGGGATGCGCAATGTAATCAGGGTGCCCATCAACAAAGAAGGAGGAGACAAATCATGAGCAAATGCTGCTACTGCAATTCAGCATCGTTTGGCGCAGGCTGCGTGCACAGCCCGACCAAAAAACACGAACACAACGGTGATGAAAAGAAATGCGAGTTTTGCAATTCGTCGTCGTATGGGGCGGGGTGTGTGAACAGCCCAACCAAAAAACACAGGCATGGCAGTGGTGCCAATAAGTGCCGCTGGTGTGGTTCGACTTCGGTGGGTGCGGGGTGTGTAAATAGTCCGAGCCGTAAGCATGAGAAGTGAAAGATTAAAGGAATAATTATGTCCAGATTGAATTCAATAGAATCAGCCGTTAAAAACGTCAAAAATCGACACAAGGAAAAATTCAAGTATTTTTTGTCAGGCTGGTATGGTTGGGAAAAATGGTTTCAGGTTGAATTGGCATATGAGTTAAGCAAAAATGGGGAAGCCTCACAAGTTCGACACTTCCTGCACGTAAGTGATTGATTCGATTAGAAACCGAGGTCAAACCGCAGACTACAAAACAGGCTTGGCGAGGTCTGATGAGGTCGGCGGTGTCAATTCC
>NZ_JBIKIL010000101.1:0-14434 GCF_044361645.1 Limnohabitans sp.
CATATGGGCCTCAAGAACTCCCAGAAAACAGGCTCCATTGAATATCAATGTGGGAGTTTTGAACATTGGGAATGACCCTGAAAGCCAGCATTCATGCGGGTTTCAGGGGTTTCTCAGGGACGACTAATTCCTCAGCCCTAATTCTCGACAGCTTTGCCGGCTCAGGCACCACGGCACACGCCGTGCTCAAGGCGAATGCCAAAGATGGCGGCAACCGCCAATTCATCCTGGTTGAAGGCGAGGACTATGCCGACCGCCTGACCGCCGAGCGGGTGCGCCGTGCCATCCAAGGCTATGCCTGGGTGGGCACGCAGCGCGAGTCGCTGCTGGAAGAAAAGATCAATTTCACCCAGTTCAAAAAAGCCGCTGACTGGCTGGCCAGGGTCGAGGCGATCAAGCAGCGCGAAGGCTTTGTCGAACTACCCGACGATTTGCTCAGTCAGGCGGCTGGCGCAGGCCCCAGCAACACCACCCCCAAACGGTTTGACAAGATCAACGTGGAGCTCAAAGACGGTGTGCTGCGGGTGGAGGGCGAGAAGAAAGTCTCTGAACGCGCGCAAGGTCTGGGCGGCGAGTTCACCTATTGCACGCTGGGCGATCCGCTCAACATCGAGAAGATGCTGTCGGGCGAAAACCTGCCCGCGTTTGAGGCGCTGGGCGCTTGGTTGTTCCATACCGCCACAGGGGGCACGCTGCCACCCGCGCCCAAGAAGGCACCGCGCTTTTATTTGGGCGAGGCGGCCGATGCCCATGTCTGGCTGGTGTACGAGCCGCGTTTGGCTTTCCTCAAGTCGACCGAGGCCGCGCTCAACCTGAGCCGGGCCCAAGCCTTTGTGCAGTGGGGCCTTGAGAAGGGCGATGGCAAAAAGCATTTGGTGTTTGCGCCGGCCAAGTATTTGAGTAACAAGCAATTGGCCGAGCACCGCATGGACTTTGCGGCGCTGCCGTTTGCACTGCTGAGGGGGTGGTGACATGGCGTTTTCGCACACGACGAAGCTGCAGTTAGAGAAGTTCGCGCAAGCCCTGGCGACGCTGCAAGAGACGGCGCAAGACAGCGAAGACCGCAAGACACGCGATTCGCTTTTGCTGCGCTTTGTCTACACGTTTGAAATGGCATGGCAAGCCATGCGGGCCGTGCTGCAGGAGAAGGGGGATGAGGAAACGCCGAGGGTGGCGTTTGCCGCGTTGGAGACAGCATTCAAGATGCGTTACATCACCGATGAGTCTTTGTGGGACCGCTTGCGCAAAGGGCGCAATGGGGTGAGCCATGCCTACGATGAAGACATGGCCATCAGCCTGGCCGCCATGGTGCGCCTGGATGCCATCCCGGAGTTCGAGCGCGTGCTGGCGCACCTGCAGGCGCAAGCATGACGGCCGTGCTTGCCAGCACCGTGTTGGACTTTGGCTTGGGGCCAGAGCTCACACGACAGCTGCATGCGGTGTTTGATCGCTTTGTCGGGCTGGAGCGTGTGTGGGTGTATGGGTCGCGCGCCCGGGGCGACCATCGAGCGGCGTCAGACATTGATTTGATGGCGGATGCGCCCGATTGGAGCGCTCAAGACTTCACGGCGCTTTGGGCTGCCGTGGACGATTTGCGTTCGCTCAGGGGCATTGATTTGAGCCATTGGCAATCGACTTTGAGCGATGACTTCAGGCTGCAGGTGACAAAAGACCGGCAGGTGTTTTGGCAGCCGCGCCAATCGATCATGAGCATGCCCCGTGTTTTGGGTTTTGACGACCTGAAAGTCTTTCAGACCCAGTCGCTGCTCAAGTTGGATGCCTATTTGGCTGCGTTGCGCAGTGCCCGTGCAGATTCCGAGCAGGCTTTGGCGGCCATGGCGCAGGTCAAGGCCATGGAAAAGATGGCCGAAGCCCGGCAGGCTTTGGCGGATTTTCCCAAGTCGGCCTGGCAGGTCTTGCGCGAGGCGCAGGCTTTGCCTGAGGCCTACGCTGAGCGCGCGCATTCCAGCCGGTTTGACGGCGCGGGCCGGGCGATCCCCAATGTGTGCCTGAAGGTGCCCACGGGCGGCGGCAAGACACTGTTGGCCGCAGCCAGTGTGGGCAAGGTGTTTGAGGGCTATTTGCGCAGGTCGACTGGCCTGGTGCTGTGGGTGGTGCCCAACGAGGCGATTTACCGCCAGACCCTCAAAACGCTGGCCAACCGCAACCACCCCTATCGGCAAATGCTGAATATGGCCGGGGCCGGGCGGGTGAAGATTTTGGAAAAAGATTCGCCGCTGTCGCGCCTGGATGTGGACAGCCATTTGTGCGTGATGGTGCTGATGCTGGCTTCGGCAGCGCGGCAGTCTAAAGAGACGCTGCGGTTTTTCCGTGACCGGGGCAATGTGCAGGGCTTTTTGCCGGGCGAAGACGACATCGAGGCACATTGGGCGCTGCTGGCCGATGTGCCCAATTTGGATGTGTACGGCAGTGTTTGGGAACCAGACGCGCCGCAAGTGCCGGGACAAACAGCGCAGCACCAAAAGGGCAGCATCGTGAAAAGTTCACTGGGCAATGTGATGCGTCTGGTGCGGCCCATGGTGGTGATTGACGAGGGGCACCACGGCTATACCGACAATGCTTTGCGCACCATCGATGGGTTCAATCCCTCGTTCATGTTGGAGCTGTCGGCCACGCCGCGGGTGACTGAAGCCGCTTCTTCGGGGGCCAAAACCAAGGCGGCGGCGTCGGGGTCCAACATCTTGGTGGACGTGCGGGGCACCGATCTGGATGCGGCCGAGATGATCAAGCTGCCCATCCATGTGGATGTGCGCGCTTGGGCAGACTGGCAAAGCTGCTTGTCGGCCAGCGTGGAGCAACTCAACACCTTGGCCCGGCAGGCCGAGGTGCTGCAGGGCGAGACGGCGCGCTACATTCGCCCCATTTTGTTGGTGCAGGTGCAACGCACGGGCAAGGACCAGGTGGATTCAGGTTTCATCCATGCTCAGCATGTGCGTGAATTTTTAACGCAAATGGGTTTTGCTGAGACCCAAATCCGCGAGAAGACCAGCGACAAGGATGAGCTGGGCGATGAAGATTTGCTCCTTCCGACCTCCCAGGTGCGGGTCATCATCACCAAGCAAGCGTTGCAAGAGGGCTGGGATTGTCCCTTTGCCTATGTGCTGTGTTCGCTGGCAGCCAGCAAGGGCAAGCAGGCGCTGACGCAGTTGGTGGGGCGCATTTTGCGGCTGCCGCATGTGGCCAAAACGGGGCATGAGGCGCTGGACGCTTGTTATGTGTTTTGCCACGACATTCAGACCGGTGAGGTGGTCAAGGCCATCAAGCAGTCGCTGGAGACCGAGGGCATGGGCGATCTGGCCATGGCGGTGCGCAGTGATGGCGGCGCGGGGGTTGATGCGCCGCTGATGCGCAAGCTGGTGCGGCGCGAGGGACTGGCACATTTGCGCTTGTTTTTGCCCACGGTGACCTGGCATGAGCCCGGGCAAGCCCGGCGCAAACTGGTGTACGAGAGCGATGTGTTGGCGAGATTGCCCTGGCCAGATCTGAACCCTGATGCGCTGGCGGTGGGTTGGAAGCCCAGCCAGTCGCCGCGTATGAGCGGCAGCGAGGCCCGCTTGATGGTGGACTTGACGGTTTTGCAAGACCTGCAGGCCCCCATGCGCCGTGCCCAGAACCAAGCGGCGCAAGAGTTGACGCTGGACCGTGGGCAGTTGGTGCGGGCCTTGGTCGACATCGCCCCCAACCCCTGGCTGGTCTGGAGTTGGGTGGATGCGGTGGTTCAGCGCTGTTTGCAGACTTGGGCTGAATCGGCGGTGGCAGCCTCAGCGGCCACCTTGATCGAGCAGTTGCGGGTGGACCTGGAGGCTTGGCGTGACGAGTCGGCGCAGCAGGTGTTTGAGGCTTTGACCCAGGATGGGCGCATTGAGTTCCGTTTGCGAGCGGATGCCACCGATTACGAATTGCCTTCGCACGACGAGTGGTTGCAAACCGGCAAGGCCCACAAACTCACCCGCAGTGATGGCTTGAGTGATGTGCAAAAGAGCTTGCTTGTTCCCGCCTTGCAAACGCCCGACATGAATGACTTTGAGGCGGCTTTTGCGGGCTACCTGGACGAACAATCGGCGCTGCGCTGGTGGCACCGCAATGTGGCCAAAACCCAGTACGGCTTGCAGGGCTGGCGTAGGCACAAGGTGTACCCCGACTTTGTTTTTGGCTTTTTGAGTGAAGGCAACAACTCTCGCCTCGTGCTGATGGAGACCAAGGGCTTGCACCTCGACAACGAGGACACCGGCTACAAACAAGCACTTTTGGCCCGCTTGACAGAGGCCTTTTGTGATGAGCGCTTGAATCAGGCGGGTGAGCTTGAGCTGGAGCTAGAGGGTCGCACGCAAGTTGAATGCGGTTTGGTTTTTGACCGCGCATGGCGTGCGGACATCGACAAGCGCTTTTTTGGACAGAACTGAAGACCGCTAGACTTCGGTCAATTTTTTACATAGAAAAACCCCCCCATGGCGACCACCGAACAACTCCTCCAAGCCCTGCAAGCCGTCATCGATCCCAACACCGGCAAAGATTTTGTCAGCACCAAAGCCCTGAAAAACCTGCAAGTCGAGGGTGGCGATGTGTCCTTTGACGTGGAGCTGGGTTACCCGGCCAAAAGCCAGATTCCGGGCATTCGCCAAGCCTTTATTGCCGCCGCCAAGGGCGTGGCGGGCGTGGCCAATGTGTCGGCCAATGTGAGCAGCAAGATCACCGCGCATGCGGCCCAGCGTGGCGTGGCCTTGTTGCCGCAGGTCAAAAACATCGTGGCCGTGGCCTCGGGCAAGGGCGGCGTGGGCAAGAGCACCACCGCCGTCAATTTGGCCCTGGCCTTGGCTGCCGAGGGGGCCAAGGTGGGCCTGCTGGACGCCGACATTTACGGCCCCAGCCAACCCATGATGATGGGCATTGAAGGCCGACCTGAGAGCGAAGACGGGCAGACCATGGAGCCGATGGAGAACTACGGCGTGCAGGTCATGTCGATCGGGTTTTTGGTCAACCAAGACGAGGCCATGATTTGGCGCGGCCCCATGGCCACCCAGGCGCTGGAGCAGTTGCTGCGCCAGACCAACTGGAAAGAACTCGATTATTTGATCGTGGACATGCCGCCCGGCACCGGTGACATCCAGCTCACTTTGAGCCAGCGCGTGCCCATGACGGGCGCCGTCATCGTCACCACGCCGCAAGACATCGCCCTGCTGGACGCCAAAAAAGGCGTGAAGATGTTTGAGAAAGTCGGCGTGCCGATTTTGGGCTTGGTGGAGAACATGGCGGTGCACGTGTGCACCAACTGCGGCCATGTGGAGCACATTTTTGGTGTCGATGGCGGCAAGAAAATGGCCGCTGAATACGGCATGGACTACCTCGGCGCACTGCCGCTGGACATTCAAATTCGCCTGCAGGCCGACAGCGGCAAACCCACGGTGGTGTACGACCCCGACGGCGACGTGGCCCAGATCTACAAGGCCGTGGCCCGCCAAGTGGCGGTCAAGATCGCGGCAAAGGCCAAGGACTTTTCAAACAAGTTCCCCACCATCAAGGTCAGCAAAGACACTTGATGTGCGCAGGCAAGGGCCTCTTTGCTGGACCGTGCGCAAGCCATCCACCGCTGGGCTTGCAAGCTGAGAATACTTAGGTATTCGTTGTTATCATTCGCTGGGTAACCAGGATACAAAGTGAATGCTGCAAAACGTTTGATCAGTTGGATTCGCGCGGCGCTGGCGCGTTGGCCTATGGAGTTGCTCGGTGCATTGCTGCTGCTCACCGGTTTGTGGGTGGTGCTCTACACCTACCAAGCCAGCGAGTCCATGGTGCGTCAATACGCCGCTGAAAGCGCCCAGACCCATGCGGCTTCGGTGACCAAATTCCGCAACTTTTACACCCAAGAGCTGGTGCCTCGCGCGGTCAAGGGGGGCTTGGAGATCACCCACGATTACAAATCGCGCGACAACGCTTTGCCTCTGCCCGCCACCTTGACCATCGATTTGGGTCATTACCTGTCCAAGGTCGATGGCGGCACCCAAGTGCGTCTTTACAGCGATCTGCCCTTTCCGTGGCGCGTGGCTGAGCGAAACTTGGATGACTTTCAAACGCAGGCCCTGGCACACCTCAAGCTGCAGCCCGATGAGCCCTATGTGCGTGAGGAATACATGAACGGTCTGCGCGTGCTGCGCTTTGCACAGGCTGACCGCATGCTCGACAGCTGCGTAGCCTGTCACAACAACTACCCGGGTTCGCCCCAAACCGATTGGCAAGTGGGGGATGTGCGCGGCGCTTTGGAGGTGGTGTTGCCGGTTTCCAGCTGGCAGTTGGCCAGCACCGGCGTGCTCAACCGCACCTTTGTGGTGTTGCTGGTGCTGTTGATGATGGGGCTTTTGTTGATCTGGTTTTCGGTCAACCGCATCCGTTCTGCCTTGCTCACCTCTCGCGGCTTGTCTGGCGAGCGGCAAGTGGCGATCCGCCAGTTGAACGAAGAAATTGCCGAGCGCAAACAAGCCGAAAGACAGCTGCGGCTGAGCGAGAGCAAGTTGCAGAGCATTTTCCAGTCGGTGCCCGAAGCGATTGTGGTGGCCAATGCGCAAGGCCTGATTGTTCAATGCAACGATGCCACCACCGCCATCTTTGGCTTCCCCATGCAAGCGCTGATGGGGCAGAAGCTGAACTTGCTGATGGCCGATGGCGACAGTGCCCAGCATGACCACTACATGCTCAATTATTTGCGCACAAGTGAGAAAAAGTTGATGAACCAGCCGCGCGTGCTGCAAGGCCGCAAAAGAGATGGCACGCTGTTTCCGGTGCGTTTGACGATCAGTGAAACGCGGCTCGACAAAGAGCATTTTTTCATCGGCGTGATGCAGGACTTCACCGCCATCCAAAGCGCCCAAAACCTGTTGGTCGAAGCCAAGGAAAAGGCCGAGCAGGCCAACCGCATGCGGGGTGAGTTTTTGGCCAACATGAGCCACGAGATCCGCACGCCCATGAACGGGATCGTGGGCATGACCGAGCTGGCGCTGGACACCACCGATGCGGTGCAACAAAAGGAATACTTGGTTTTGGCCCGCGACTCGGCCAACCATTTGTTGCAAATCATCAATGAGATTTTGGATTTTTCCAAAATCGAGGCCAAAGCGTTGGAGTTGGAGTTGCTGCAGGTCAGCCCGGCCCAGCTGGTGCGGCACACCGCACGCTCGCTGGAACAATTGGCGCGCGCCAAAGGCCTTGATTTGCAGTTGGACACCGCCCCCAACTTGCCAGAACTGTTGTGGCTGGACCCGGTGCGCATGCGTCAGGTGCTGACCAATTTGATTGGCAACGCCATCAAGTTCACAGACCAGGGTCAAGTCACGGTCAAGACCCAATGGTGGCCTGAGTCAACGGGATCTGCGGGGGTCTTGCGCATTGACATCACCGACACCGGCATTGGTTTTGACCCGGCGCGCACCGAGGCCTTGTTCAGCCCATTCACCCAGGCCGATGGCTCGGTGACGCGTTCATTTGGTGGCACGGGTCTGGGCCTGGCGATCACCCGCAGTTTGTTGCAATTGATGGGTGGGCACATCACCGCCGAGGGCCGACCCGGGCAAGGCGCCACATTCATGGCCAGTTTGCCAGCGCGCACAGCACAAAGCCCGGATGTGACCGCTTCGCAAGGCCTGGCTGAGCAAGCCAAGGCCGAGGCCAAGGCGCTTGATGCGGGCGACAGGGTCATTTCCGTGTTGCTGGTGGAGGACCACGAGATCAACCGCAAATTGGCTTCGATCATGCTGGGGCGCATGGGGTACCGCTACCAGGTGGCGCACGATGGCCAGCAGGCCTTGGCGCATTTGGCGCAACAACGCTTTGATGTGGTGTTGATGGATGTGATGATGCCCGTGATGGATGGCCTCGCCGCCTTGCGCTTGTTGCGCGAAAAAGAGCAACTGGGCTGTGCCCGTACCCCCGTGCTGATGGTGACGGCGCATGCCATGACCGGTGACAAAGAACGTTTTCTTGCAGCCGGTGCCGATGGCTATGTGTCTAAACCCATGTCGCAAACAGCCTTGCAGAAAGAGATCATGCGGGTCACAGCCCTTGGCGATGGCCCCGGGCGCTCAAAAAACTGAGCTGGGCTTGGCGACTTCGCTGGCGCTCAGGTTTGGCGTCAAAGGGGTTTTTTCCCTTCCAACTCGCGCAGCCTAAAGCGTTGGATTTTGCCCGTGGCGGTCTTGGGCAATTCGCTCACAAACTCAATGAAGCGCGGGTACTTGTAGGGTGCCAAGCGCTCTTTGACGAAGGCTTTGACCTCGTCTTGGCTCAGGCTTTGGCCGGGTTTGAGCACGATGAAGGCCTTGGTTTTGGTCAAGCCGTCGCTGTCAGGCGTGCCAATGACAGCGGCTTCCAAAATCGCGGTGTGCTGCACCAGGGTGGACTCGACCTCGAAGGGCGAGACGTAAATGCCGCTGACCTTGAGCATGTCGTCGTTGCGCCCGGCGTAGGTGTAGTAACCGTCGGCATCGCGCGTGTACTTGTCGCCGCTTTGGGTCCATACGCCTTGGAACGTGGCGCGGGTTTTGTCGCGCTGGTTCCAGTACATCAGGGCGCTGCTGGGGCCTTGAATGAACAGGTCACCGATCTCATCGTGCCCGGTGATCACGCTGCCGTCTTCGCGGCGCAGTTGCACCTCGTAGCCCGGCACGGCCTTGCCGGTGCTGCCATAACGCACATCGCCCGGCCGGTTGGACAAAAACACGTGCAGCATTTCGGTCGAGCCGATGCCGTCGATGATGTCGCAGCCGAAATGCTTGGACCAGCGCTCGGCGATGTCGCGTGGCAGCGCTTCACCCGCCGACGAACACAGGCGCAGCGCGACCTGGCTTTGGGCGGGAAGTTCGGGGCTGGCCAGCATGCCGCCGTAGCCGGTGGGCGCGCCGAAAAACACGCTGGGTTGGTGCCCGACCAAGCGTTTGAAGGTCGCCAGTGGGGTGGGGCGCTCGGCCATCAGCACCACGGTCGCGCCCACGCTCAAGGGAAAAGTGAGGGCGTTGCCCAATCCATACGCAAAAAACAGCTTGGCAGCCGAAAACACGGTGTCGTTTTCTTGCAGGTTCAGCACACCCTTGCCGTACAACTCGGCGGTCCAGTACAGGTTGGCTTGGCTGTGCACCGTGCCTTTGGGCTGGCCTGTGGAGCCCGAAGAGTACAACCAAAAAGCGGCTTCATCGCCCGCTGTGATGGCGGGCAAGGTGGGCGGGTTGTGTGCCACAAAGTCGGCCATGTTGAACTGGTTTTGTGCCAAAGCGTCGATGGGTTTTGCTACCACCAGGTGACGCACCTCGTGAGGGGCCAAAGCCATGGCCGTTTGCAAAGTGGGCAGTAAGGCCCCCGACACCAGCACGGCCTGAGCCCGGCTGTTGGCCAGCATGAAGGCGTAGTCATCGGCGGTCAGCAAAGTGTTCACGGCCACGGGCACCACGCCCGCATACAGCGCACCCAAAAAAGCCACCACCCAGTCACTGCTGTCGTGCATGAGCAAGAGCATGCGCTCTTCGCGCCTGAGGCCCAGTGCTTTCAGGCCACCCGCAAAGCGCCGAATTTGCTCGGCCAGTTGGCCATAGCTGAGCGAGCCCGCATCGTCGATCAGCGCTGTTTTGTGGGCGCGGGTGGCATTGCTGGCGATCAGGTGCTGGGCAAAATTGAAGGCATTGGGCGGTGGGGTGATTTGAGGCATGGTGTTTCTCCTTGAAATTTTTTCGACCTGGCTTCAACGGGCTCGCTTGGCGGTATAAACGCAGTTTGATGCACGATGATGCATGTCCCGAAGTATGCAGTAAAGTGCATGTTTTGGCTTGCTTTCATTTAAAGGGTTTTCCCTTGGCTTCCTCCTGTGACACCTTGAACATGCGTTCTGAAGACATCCCGCCCACTGATTTGACAGAAGCGCCAGCCCAGCGCCCCCCCTTTTTGGTGGCATTGGGGGAGCGTGTGCGCAATTTGCGTTCGCGCCAAGGCATGACGCGCCGTGCCGTGGCCGTGGCGGCGGGCGTGTCTGAGCGGCATTTGGCCAATTTGGAATACGGCTCGGGCAATGTCTCGGTGCTGGTGCTGTTGCAAGTGGCCAATGCATTGCGCTGCTCATTGGCCGAATTGTTGGGCGACCTGACCACCACCTCCCCCGAGTGGTTGCTGATTCGCGAATTGTTGGGCCAACGCAGTGAGGCTGATTTGCGCCGCGCCCGTGTGCAATTGGTCGAACTTTTTGGTGAAGGCGGCAATGCGCAAGAGCAGCAAAACCGCATCGCCTTGATTGGTTTGCGAGGTGCGGGAAAAACCGCCTTGGGCCAGCGTCTGGCCGACGATTTGGGCTTTCCGTTCATTGAACTGAGCCGTGAAATTGAGCAGTTTGTCGGCTGCCAAATCAGCGAAATCCATAACCTGTATGGTGCCAATGCCTACCGCCGCTATGAGCGCAGGGCGCTCGAAGAGGCGATACAGATCAACCCCGAATTCGTCATCGCCACCCCCGGCGGGCTGGTGTCGGATTCGGCCAACTTCAATGTGCTGCTGTCGCACTGCACCACGGTGTGGCTGCAAGCCGACCCGAACGACCACATGGCCCGGGTCGCGGCGCAAGGCGACCTGCGCCCCATGGCCGCCAGCCGCGAGGCGATGGAAGACCTCAAACGCATTTTGGAGGGGCGCGCGCCCTTTTACTCCAAAGCCGACATGGCCATACAGACCAGTGGCCGCACCGAAGACCAGGCTTTCGAGGCGCTGCGGGACGCTGTGCGCCAGCATTTGCACCGGCCTGCATGATGCGGGCTTGGAACCTAGGGTAAATACCCATAAAATGAAATAAAGTGCATGTAGCTTTGGCCCGAGACCTGCAGTAAACTGCCTGTCAACCTGCATTGAAATGCATTTTCTGATGCCCATCAGCCCCTTTATGCCGGAGAAGCCCGCCATGACAAGCACCACAGCCAACCCACAAGTCAACTACCAGACCAGCCCCAGCGCTTACAAGCACATCAATCTGTCGTTTGAGGGAGAGATCGCCACCTTGGTCATCAACATTGACGAGGACGCGGGCATACGCCCGGGCTACAAGCTCAAGCTCAACAGTTACGACCTGGGTGTGGACATCGAGTTGCACGACGCACTGCAGCGCATCCGCTTTGAGCACCCCGAAGTGCGTGCTGTGGTGGTGACCAGCTTGAAGGACCGCGTGTTCTGCTCCGGTGCCAACATCTTCATGCTGGGCGTGTCCACCCACGGCTGGAAAGTCAACTTTTGCAAGTTCACCAACGAAACCCGCAACGGCATCGAAGACTCCAGCAAGCACGACGGCCTGAAATTTGTCGCCGCCCTGAATGGCGCTTGCGCCGGTGGGGGTTATGAGCTGGCATTGGCCTGCGACGACATTGTGTTGGTGGACGACCGCTCCAGCGCCGTGTCTTTGCCTGAGGTGCCCTTGCTGGGCGTGCTGCCCGGCACCGGCGGCCTGACCCGCGTGACCGACAAGCGCCATGTGCGCCACGACCTGGCCGACATTTTCTGCACCAGCGTGGAAGGCGTGCGCGGTCAAAAAGCCGTCGATTGGCGTTTGGTCGATGCGATCGCCAAGCCAGCCGTGTTCAAGGATGTGGTTAAAGAGCGTGCCACCAAGCTGGCCGCTGGCAGCATCCGACCTGCAGGTGCCAAGGGCGTGGAATTGACCCCGCTCAACCGCAGCATCGTGGCCGATGCCCTGACTTACACCAACGTCACGGTGGAGATCGACCGCGCCAAGCGCATCGCCACTTTCACCGTCAAAGCCCCCGCCACGGCGCAGCTCACGAATATCGATGGCATCGAAGCCGCTGGCGTGAACTGGTGGCCGCTGCAAATGGTGCGCGAACTCGACGACGCCATTCTGCACATGCGCACCAACGAACTGGACATTGGCACCTGGGTGCTCAAGACCGCCGGTGACGCGGCTGCCGTGCTGGCGTCTGACGCCACACTGTTGGCGCACAAAGACCACTGGCTGGTGCGCGAAACCATTGGCCACCTGCGCCGCACGCTGGCCCGCCTGGACGTGTCCTCGCGCAGCCTGTTCGCTCTGATCGAAGAAGGCACTTGCTTTGCAGGCACGCTGGCCGAATTGGCTTTTTGCGCCGACCGGGCTTACATGCTGGCGCTGCCCGACGACGCAGACCAAGCCCCCAAGCTGCAACTGAGCGAGATGAACTTCGGCTTCTTCCCCATGGTCAACGACCAGACCCGTTTGCAGCGCCGCTTTTATGAAGAATTGCCCGCCATGGAAGCCGCACGCGGCGCGATCGGCCAAGCGCTGGATGCCGACGCCGCCTTGGCCTTGGGCTTGGTCACGGCTGCGCCCGACGACATCGACTGGGCTGACGAGATTCGCCTGGCCTTGGAAGAGCGTTCGTCCATGTCGCCTGACGCGCTGACCGGTCTGGAAGCCAACCTGCGTTTTGCCCAAAAAGAAAACATGGCCACGCGCATTTTTGGCCGCCTGACCGCCTGGCAAAACTGGATCTTCCAGCGCCCCAACGCCGTGGGCGACAAGGGTGCCCTGAAGGTCTATGGCAAAGGCGAAAAAGTCCAGTTCGACCTGAACCGCGTTTAAACCCCTTGTCATTGCGAGGAGCGCAGCGACGCGGCAATCCATGGACTGCCGCGCTGCGCTCGCAAAGACGGTACCATTTTTTTATCAAGGAGATTCTCATGTCCGGTATCAACTACAGCGAAAAAATTCCCAACAACGTCAACTTGAGCGAAGACCGTACCTTGCAGCGCGCCCTCGAGCAGTGGCAGCCCAACTTCATCAACTGGTGGGACGACATGGGCCCTGAAGGCTCCACCGACATGGACGTGTACCTGCGCACGGCCGTGAGCGTGGACCCCCAAGGCTGGGCCCAGTTTGGCCACGTCAAGATGCGTGACTACCGTTGGGGCGTGTTTTTGAACCCCGGTGAGCAAGACCGCAAAATCCATTTCGGCGACAACAAGGGCGAGAAAGTCTGGCAAGACGTGCCTGGCGAACACCGTGCCAACCTGCGCCGCATCATCGTCACACAAGGCGACACCGAGCCAGCGTCCGTTGAGCAGCAGCGCCACCTTGGCCTGACAGCCCCCAGCATGTACGACCTGCGCAACCTGTTCCAGATCAACGTCGAAGAAGGTCGCCACCTGTGGGCCATGGTGTATTTGTTGCACAAATATTTCGGCAAAGACGGCCGTGAAGAAGCCGATGCCTTGCTGCAGCGCAACAGCGGCAACGAAGACAACCCCCGCATCTTGCAGGCCTTCAACGAGAAGACCCCTGACTGGTTGAGCTTCTTCATGTTCACCTACTTCACCGACCGCGACGGCAAGTTCCAACTGTGTGCTTTGGCCGAGTCGGCTTTCGACCCCCTGGCCCGCACCACCAAGTTCATGCTGACCGAAGAAGCGCACCACATGTTTGTGGGCGAGTCCGGCGTGAGCCGCACCATCCAGCGCACGGTGGATGTGATGAACCAGCTCAAAACCGACGATGTGGGCAAGCTGCGCGCTGCCGGCGTGATCGACCTGCCGACCATCCAGCGTTACATCAACTTCCACTTCTCGGTGACCATCGACTTGTTCGGTGCCGACGAGTCGTCGAATGCCGCGACCTTCTACAGCTCGGGCCTGAAGGGCCGTTACGAAGAAGGCAAGCGCGGCGATGACCACATCTTGAAGGGCAACAGCTACAAGATCTTGTCGGTGGAGGACGGCAAGCTGATCGAAAAAGACGTGCCCATGCTCAACGCTTTGAATGAAGTGCTGCGCGACGATTACATCCTTGACTCCAAAGGCGGCATTGAGCGTTGGAACCGTGTGATCGCCAAAGCGGGCATCCCTTTCACATTGAAGGCACCGCACAAAGCCTTCCACCGCAACATCGGTTCTTTGTCCGGCTCCAAAATCACGCCCGATGGCCAAGTGGTGAGCGACGTGCAGTGGATGGCCCAGGTGGGCGAGTGGTTGCCCACCCACGAAGACCGCGCCTATGTGGCCAGCCTGATGGGCCGTGTGGTGGAGCCGGGCAAGTTCGCCAACTGGATCGCGCCACCCGCCATGGGCATCAACCGCCAGCCAGCGGATTTTGACTACATCCGGTTCAACTGATTTTTTGAACGTTTGAACTGACTGCCACCTCGTGATGGGGTGGCAGTCGTCAAAGGCAGGGGCGGGTTCCTCATACTGGGGTACCAGAAATCGTCACCCGCCCCTGCCTTTGACGACTGCATAGGGTTTATTTCGCGTCTGGGTTGTTTGTCAACAGTTGGGATGCTGAATGTTCTGCCTGGATTAGAGGCGGTCATTGAAAGGGCAAGGGGCGGGTTCCTCATACCGGGGTACCGCAAATCGTCACCCACCCCTTGCCCTTTCAATGACATGAGGTGAGCGAACCGCATTGAACACCGGT
>NZ_JBIKIL010000190.1:0-4245 GCF_044361645.1 Limnohabitans sp.
CATCCCCGAAATACCGGAGCTCACCTGGCTCTTGACCTGCGTGACCGGCAAGGGCGTGCTCAACCGCGCCCACGCCTACAAAGCGGCGGTGGACAAAAACAACGCCGCAGGCCATGACACCGATGCTGACGTGACGGCAGGCCTGTTCATGTACCCGGTGCTCATGGGCGCAGATATTTTGATGTTCAAGGCGCACAAAGTGCCGGTGGGCCGTGACCAGATTCAGCACATCGAGATGGCACGCGACATGGCGGCCAGCTTCAACCATTTGTATGGCGAGCATTTCGTGTTGCCCGAGGCCGTGATCGAAGAATCTGTGGCGCTGCTGCCGGGCCTGGACGGCCGCAAGATGAGCAAGAGCTACGACAACACCATCCCGTTGTTTGCACCCGCTGCGCAAATGCGCAAGCAAATCGCAGGCATCGTCACCGACTCCAAAGCGCCGGGCGAGCCCAAGGCCACCGAAGGCTCAGCCCTGTTCCAGATTTACCAAGCCTTTGCCAGCGCCAACGAGACCGCCGCCATGGCGCAAGCCTATGCCGAGGGTATTGGCTGGGGCGACGCCAAACAAATGCTTTTTGAACGCATCGACCGCGAAATCGCGCCGATGCGCGAGCACTACCAAAGCCTGATCGAGCAGCCCGCGCAGATGGACAAAATTTTGCTGGCCGGGGCCGACAAAGCCCGCCAATTGGCCACGCCCTTTATGCGTGAATTGCGCCATGCGGTTGGCATCAGGCCTCTGTCATTTCAACGCGCCAGCACGGCCGCACAAAGCAAAACGCCCGCTCCCAGTTTCAAGCAATACCGCGATAAAGACGGCTTGTTTTATTTTAAATTTGTCGATCCCAAAGGGCAGGTGTTGCTGCAAAGCTTGGGCTTTTCTTCGCCCAAAGATGCGGGCCAGGCCATTGCTCGGTTAGAGTCCGAGGGAATGGCTTGTTTAAACAGCCTCGAATCGCTTTTAAATCCCCTTGATCAAGCCATGCGTGATTTAATATACCTTAATTTCTTACTTTTGCCCGATGCCCAAGCCAATAAACAAAAATGATTTTGTTGTTTTAACCAAAAAAATGCCTGAAAGCCTTTAAAACTGATATCCTTATACTTTCAGTTTAGCCCGGAGATTCAAAACATGACTGTTTACGTCATAGACGACCACCCCCTGATGCGTGATGCCCTCACGATGCTTCTTCACCGTGTAAAACCGGGGCTGAAAATCATTCCAATTCACAAATTAAACGTTGTCGAGTCGACCGTAGAAAAGAACGGTGCCCCCTCGCTCTTTTGTCTCGATTTGCAACTGCCAGACACCCTTGGCATGTCAGGTGTTCACCTGCTCAAGTCCAAGTACCCAGGTGTTCCTTTGGCTGTGGTCACCAGCGCCAGTGCCAGTGAGTTTGAAGAGCGTTGCCTTGAAGCCGGTGCAGACGCCTTCATCGAAAAATCTGACACGCCAATCCAAATCATCGCCTCCTTGCGCAGCCTGCTGATCAGCGATGAAGCCGCCGCCATCGAAGATGCTGCCAAGCCTGCTGGCCCGACCAAATTGTCCAAACGGCAAAAGCAATTGATCTTGATGCTCGACCAAGGTTTATCCAACCGCGAGATTGCCGAAAAGCTCGAAATCAGCGAGCACACGGTCAAGGTGCACTTCTGGCGTCTGTTCCGCCGCTTGGGTGTCAACAGCCGCACACAGGCTTTGCACTTTGCGCGCACCAATGGGTGGCTGGGGATTTGATTCAAGCCCCATGCCCGTTGTCTCCATCACCTTGTTGCCAGGTTATGCAGCGGACACCCAGCACCGCATGGTCAACCGAGTGGCCCAAGCGGTTCGCTCGGTGATCGTCACACCCGAGGCGGGCACCACGGTTTTCATCAACGAGGTCAGCACCTACCGCCGAGATGGGCAGGTGTTCAGCGGTGGCCGTGCGCCGCAGCCAGAGGCCTCTGAGTTGGTGAAGTCTTTTTTGCAAGCCATGCAAGCGGGCGACATGCCAAGTGCACAGCGATTTTTGCACCCGGACTTTGCCATGTGTTTTCCGGGTGGGGTGAAGATGCGCAGCTTGGCCGAGTGGCGTGATTGGGCCAAGTTGCGTTACAGCGCCTTGCACAAGGACTACGCGCAATTTGAAGAAAGTTGGCAAGGCGATGCCACCGTGGTGTTCTGCCAGGGCAGTTTGCGCGGCACTTGGCTCAACGCAGAGGCCTTTCAAGACGTCCGCTTCATCGACCGCATGGAAGTGCGCGATGGCTTGATCACACGCCAAGATGTGTGGAACGACCTGGCCGAACATCGCAGGACCTGATGACCCTGCTGCTGCTGCGGGACTGGCTCAGTCTTTGTCTTTGTCTTTGTTGATGATGTCGGGTGTCACGGCATCGATCACATTGACCACGGTCTTGGCACCGTAAATCACGGTGGATGCGGCCGCATCGGCAATCGCCAACACCGTACACGCTTGCAGCAAAGGGGTGAACAACAGTGTGGCGACGATCCAAGGCTTCATTGTTTTTTCCTTTGAATGTGTGTCAAGTGTGAACCGGCTTTGCTGATCCCAAGCCAGAGCCAAGACGCTTTCAAAAAAACCCCGCCATGTTGGAGCATGCGGGGTTTTGTTTTTGGCGGAGAGGGAGGGATTCGAACCCTCGGTAGTGTTGCCACTACGCCTGATTTCGAGTCAGGTACATTCGACCACTCTGCCACCTCTCCGGGTTCGGTTTCGTTTGTCGAAGCGAGTATTCTATCAGGCCGACAGCGTCGCTAAGCCGCCCATGTAGGGCCTGAGCACCTCAGGCACCGTGACCGAGCCGTCGGCGTTTTGGCAGTTCTCGAGCACCGCCACCAGCGCACGGCCCACGGCCAGGCCCGAGCCGTTCAAGGTGTGCACCAGCTCGTTTTTGCCTTGCGCGTTCTTGAAACGCGCCTGCAAACGGCGCGCCTGAAAGGCCTCGCAGTTGGACACCGAGCTGATCTCGCGGTAGGTGTTTTGAGCAGGCACCCAGACCTCCAGGTCATAGGTCTTGCTCGCGCCAAAGCCCATGTCGCCGGTGCACAGGCTCATCACCCGGTAAGGCAGGCCCAATTTTTGGAGGATGGCTTCGGCGTGGCCCGTCATGGCTTCTAAGGCCGCATCGCTGTGCTCGGGGTGCACGATTTGCACCATCTCGACTTTGTCAAACTGGTGCTGGCGGATCAGGCCGCGCACATCGCGCCCGCCACTGCCCGCTTCAGACCGAAAGCACGGGGTGTGCGCTGTCAGCTTGATCGGCAAATCGCTCTCGGCCAATACCTCGTCGCGCACCACGTTGGTGAGCGTCACTTCAGACGTGGGGATCAGGTACAGCGCCTGGCTTTCCTCGCCCTCTTGACCGCCCTTGTTGGCGGCGAACAAATCGGCCTCAAATTTGGGCAACTGGCCCGTGCCGCGCAGTGTGTCGGCGTTCACGATGTAAGGCGTGTAGCACTCGGTGTAGCCGTGCTCTTGGGTCTGCACATCGAGCATGAACTGCGCCAGCGCCCGGTGCAAACGCGCCACGGGGCCACGCATGAAGGTAAAACGTGCGCCGCTGAGCTTGGTGCCGGTGGCAAAGTCCAGGCCCAGCTTTTCACCGATGTCCACATGGTCTTTGACCTCAAAGTCAAAACGGGGCAAGCTGCCCCAGCGGCGCACCTCGACGTTGCCTTCTTCGCCCACGCCCACCGGCACCGATGGGTGGGGCAAATTGGGCACCGCCAGCAAAAGGGTTTGCAGTTCAGACTGGATCAGCTCCAGGCGCTCAGCCGAAGCGTCTAATTCAGACTTGATCGCGTCCACCTGCAGCATGGCCGCATCGGCCTCGGCATGCTGGCCCTTGCCCTTGAGCATGCCAATTTGCTTGGACAGGCTGTTGCGCTGGCTTTGCAGCGCTTCGGTGCGGGTTTGCAGCGTTTTGCGCTCACCCTCCAAAGCACAAAAAGCCTCTACATCCAGAAAAGGCTGGGGATTTTTACGGGTCTGCAGGCGCGCCACAACAGCGTCCAGATCTTTGCGGAGTAAAACAATGTCAAGCATGGCCTGATTGTAGTGATGCCTGCGCCTCACAATCTCGGCGGCCCGTCACACTGCACGTCACGGCGAGGCGCACAGCCCAACTCGCCGTCACTGCGAGGAGCGCAGCCCAACCCGCCGTCACTGCGAGGAGCGCAGCGACGTGGCAGTCCATGGATTGCCGCGCTTCGCTCGCAATGACGGCCGAAATCTA
>NZ_JBIKIL010000210.1:0-2883 GCF_044361645.1 Limnohabitans sp.
CACAGCGGCTGGAAGGGCTGCAGCGCGGTGTGCAGCGCTGGGGCGAGGGCGACTTGTCGGTGCGTGTGCCCGTGCAAGGCGACGACGAAGTGGCCGACTTGTCTGAACGGTTCAACGCGGCGGCCGAGCGCATTGAGGGCCTGATGGCCTCGCAAAAGTCATTGCTGGCCAACGCTTCGCACGAGTTGCGCTCGCCCCTAGCCCGCATCCGCATGGGGCTGGAGTTGATGAACGCCCCCAAGGATGACCCCGCCGCCATGGCCCGCAGCCGCGCCGAAATCTTGCGCAACATGGCCGAGCTGGACCAACTGATCGACGAGATCTTGTTGGCCAGCCGCTTAGACGCCAAGGAGGCCGACATCGGCACCGTGGAGCCGGTGGACCTGGTGGGGCTGTGCGCCGAAGAGTGTGCGCGGGTCGGGGCCAAACTCGAGGTGCCCCCGGGCATGACCACACTTGAAGTTCCCGGCGTGGCCAAGTTGCTGCGCCGCATGGTGCGTAACCTGCTAGAAAACGCGCGACGGTATGGGGCAAACGCCCAGACAGGCGAAGTCGTTTTGCGCCTTCAAAGAAGCACACTGGGCGTGGTCTTGAGTGTCAGTGACCGAGGCCCTGGCGTGCCAGAGGCTTGGCGACAACGCATCTTTGAGCCGTTTTTCAGGTTACCGGGCGCCAGCGAGCAATCTGGCGGTGTTGGTTTGGGCTTGGCTCTGGTTAAAACCATCGTCGAGCGGCACGGAGGAACCATCGAGTGCCAACCCAATCCTGACGGGGGCGCCGTATTCCAAGTGACTTTTGTAGCGTAATTTATTCAATTTATTATTTTATAAATTTAAAAATAATTCGTGTCAGTTTTTCAATGGTTGATTGAATTTAGAATCAACATCAAATTGAACTGTTTTGCTAACAGAAAGCTTTACAAGCGCCCGTCAAAAAAGAAGACGCAGGTGCTGCGGTAGCCTTCACAAAACATAACCAATGCATGCGGCTCAATTGCGGCCATCATGCACATCACCAACAGTGCATCGATGCCGAAAAGCTGCAAAAACTGGCTCAAGTGTCTTCCAAAACAGTTAAAGCCAGTATTTGCGCAACCAACTCTGATAAAGGAGTAAGGGGTCATCAGCAACATGATCTCCAAAGCTATCTGTACTAGTTGGCCCCAAGGCCTGAGGTCACAACTGTTGGCCAAAGACCAACTCGACACAAGTCTTGCCCAAGCGCAACTGTTTGCCTGACCCCTGCATGCTTCTTAAAGACTTAGCCCCCACTGTCGGTTTTGGCACCAGCGGCGTCCGCGCCTTGGTTTCAGACCTGACCGCGCCCGTCGTGGCCACCTATGTGCGTGTGTTCGTTCAGCACTTGCGACAAACCGGCCAACTGCCTGAAGGCACAAGCCAATGCGTGATCGGTTGGGACCTGCGCCCCAGCAGCCCCGCCATTGCCGCCGCAGTCTGCGCTGGCTTGCAACAAGAAGGCCTGCAAGCCGATTGGGCCGGTTGCTTGCCCACCCCCGCATTGAATTTGCGTGCTTTGCAATCGGGCAGCCCCGGCATCATGGTCACAGGCAGCCACATCCCTTTTGACCGGAACGGCATCAAGTTCTATACCGCCCAAGGCGAAATCCTCAAGGCCGACGAAGTCGCCATGCAAGCCATACCTGTCGAGGCCTTGCTGCCGCAAGACGGGCAACTGCCCAACTTGGCTGAATGCCTGGCGCAAGTGCACGCACAGTCAGGCAGTAGCACGGCTCTGGCCGCCTATGTGGCCCGCTATACAAACCTTATGCCTGTTCAAGCCCTGCAAGGCCTGCGCATTGGCGTGTACCAACACAGCGCCGTAGGCCGCGACATGCTGGCGCAACTGCTCAGCCAGCTGGGGGCGCAGGCCATTTGCTTGGGCCGCAGCGACCAGTTTGTGCCCATCGACACCGAAGCCGTTTCTGCCGCCGACGAAACCATGGCCGCCGCTTGGTGCGCACAGCACCAACTGCACGCGGTGGTGTCAACCGACGGTGACGGCGACCGCCCCTGGGTCTGTGACGAACAAGGTCGCTTCATGCGTGGTGATGTGCTGGGCACGCTGACTGCGCTTTGGCTGGGTGTGCAAACCGTGGTCACCCCGGTCAGCTCCAACACCGCACTCGAAAAGTCAGGCCGCTTTGGCCACACGCAGCGAACCCGCATCGGCTCGCCCTATGTGATCGAGGCCATGCAACAGCTGCAAGCCCAAGGCCACACCAGCGTGGCCGGCTTTGAGGCCAATGGCGGCTTCCTGCTGCAGACCGCGCAACAAGGCCTGCAGCCCCTGCCCACCCGCGACAGCACCTTACCCATCTTGGCCGTGTTGGCCATGGCCCAGCACAAGCAGCAGCCCTTGTCTGTATTGCCCAGCCTGCTCCCAGCGCGTTACACCCAGGCTGACCGCATCCAGAACCTGCCCACAGCCCAGAGCCAGCAACTGATCGGCGAACTGGCGCAAGACAAAGCCGCGCTGCAATCCTATGTGCGGTTTACCGGCAGCCAGGCTGTGCACACCGACCAGACCGACGGCCTGCGCATCACCTTGGCCGACGAGACCATCATCCACCTGCGCCCCTCGGGCAACGCCCCCGAGCTGCGTTGCTACACCGAGGCCAGCAGCCCCCAGCAGGCCCAGCAATTGCTGACCGCCGGCATGAATCAAATAAAAACAATCTTGAGCAAGACAACATGAAACTGATCTCAATCGTTCTCTCCGGCGGTGCCGGAACCCGTCTTTGGCCCGCATCGCGTCAGGCCTACCCCAAGCCCTTCATGAAGCTGGGCGGCAGTGCCCTGCTGGAGCAAGCCATCTCGCGCGGCCAAGCCTGCGGCACCGACGACCTGCTCATCGTCACCAACC
>NZ_JBIKIL010000191.1:0-4194 GCF_044361645.1 Limnohabitans sp.
GAACGTGGGCGACTTGCAGGTGGACTTGGCCGATGCCCGCATCGTCAACAGCTTGCTGCAGGCTGAAACGCTGTCGCTTGGTTTGCGCCACGACATCCATGCCGCGTTGGCCATCAAGGACGCCAGCTCCATTGCCCGCTTGACGGCAGGTTTTGCGCCTGCGCAGCGCGAGGGCCTGATGGCCTTGGTGAATTTGTACGGCGACGCCAGCGTGCTCAGCCAAGCCGAACAGGTTTTGCCTGCCACACCGGCCATCACCGAGGCCTTGCAGCAACTGCGTTGGTTGGCCGAGCAGCTACCGGATGTGGCCATCGGTTTTGATTTGGGTGACTCGCGGGGCTACGCTTATTACAGCGGCATGCGCTTTGCCATCTATGCCCAAGGTGCTGCCGACGCGCTGGCCCGGGGAGGGCGTTACGACGGCGTGGGCGCGGTGTTTGGTCACCGCATCGAGCGCGACAGACCGGCTGTGGGGTTCAGCCTCGACTTGAAAGAGGTGGTGTTGGCTGTCAAGCCCTTGGCCTTGCGCACGGCCATCCGTGCGCCCTGGGGCCATGATGCCAGCCTGCGCGAGGCCATCGCCGGTTTACGCCAGCGCGGTGAAACCGTGGTCTGTGTATTGCCTGGGCACGAAAACGAAATCGACGAATTCCATTGCGACCGCGAGCTGCTGCAAGCCGCAGGGCACTGGGTGGTGCAGGCTCTTTGAGAAAGAACATTTCAAGCATGAACAATTTGCAAGGCCGCAACGTGGTCGTTGTCGGTACCCAATGGGGTGACGAGGGCAAAGGCAAACTGGTGGACTGGTTGACCGAAAGCGCCCAAGGTGTGGTGCGCTTTCAGGGCGGCCACAACGCGGGCCACACTTTGGTGATCAACGGTGTGAAAACCGCTTTGCACCTGATTCCCAGCGGGGTCATGCGCGCGGGCGTCAAGTGCTACATCGGCAACGGTGTGGTGTTGTCGGTGCCCAAGTTGCTGGAGGAAATTGCAGGCCTTGAAAAAGCCGGTGTCGAGGTGCGTTCGCGTTTGCGCGTGAGCGAAGCTTGCCCCCTCATCTTGCCCTACCACGTGGCGCTCGATGTGGGCCGTGAGGCCGCCAAGGAAAAAGCCGGGACCGCCAAAATCGGCACCACCGGCCGGGGCATTGGCCCGGCCTACGAAGACAAGGTGGCGCGCCGTGCCCTGCGCGTACAAGACCTGAAATACCCCGAGCGCTTTGCCACCAAGTTGCGCGAGAACCTGGCCCTGCACAACGAAATTTTGGTCAACATCTTGGGCGCGGCACCGGTGGACTTTGACACCACCTACAACGAAGCCATGGGCTACGCCAAGGAATTGCTGCCCATGGTGGCCGATGTCTCGCGCGAACTGAACGACGCCCATGCTGCCGGTGCCAACTTGCTGTTTGAGGGGGCTCAGGGCACCTTGCTTGACGTGGACCACGGCACCTACCCCTTTGTGACCTCGAGCAACTGTGTGGCGGGCAATGCGGCTGCAGGTTCGGGCGTTGGCCCGGGCATGCTGCACTACATCTTGGGCATCACCAAAGCCTATTGCACCCGGGTGGGCGGCGGGCCGTTCCCCACCGAATTGGACTGGGAAACGCCTGGCACACCCGGTTACCACATGTCCACTGTGGGCGCTGAAAAAGGCGTGACCACAGGCCGTTCGCGCCGCTGCGGCTGGTTTGACGCGGCCTTGCTCAAACGCAGCGCGCAGGTCAATGGCCTGTCGGGCCTGTGCATCACCAAACTCGATGTGTTAGATGGCCTGAAGGAGTTGCTCCTTTGCACAGGCTATGAGCTGGACGGTGAAACCATCGACATCTTGCCCATGGGCGCGGACGAGATCGCCCGCTGCAAACCGATTTACGAGGTCATTCCCGGCTGGACCCAAACCACCGTGGGCGTGACCGAGATGGACAAGCTTCCGGCCACTGCGCGTCGTTACTTGGCGCGCATCGCCGAGGTCACGGGTGTGCCGGTGCATGTGGTGTCCACCAGCCCGGACCGCGACCACACCATCTTGTTACACAACCCCTTCGCTGCCAGAGCCTTTGGTTTGGCACAAGGCATGCATCTCAACCCCTGATTTTTTGGAGTGACCCCATGTTGACCGAAGACGGCAAGCACCTGTATGTGAGCTACGACGAGTACCACAACCTGATTGAAAAACTCGCCATCAAGATCCACCAATCTGGCTGGGAATTTGACAACATCTTGTGCCTGGCTCGAGGCGGCATGCGCCCTGGAGACATCCTGTCGCGCGTCTTTGACAAGCCCTTGGCCATCATGTCCACCAGCTCTTACCGCGCCGAAGCCGGAACGGTGCAGGGCCACCTGGACATTGCCCGCTACATCACCACACCCAAGGGTGAGATTGCGGGCAGAGTTTTGTTGGTGGACGACTTGGCCGACACGGGCCACACCTTGCGTGCGGTGGTCGATCAGCTCAAAAACAACTACCAACCCATCACCGAGTTGCGCACCGCCGTGATCTGGACCAAAGGGGTGTCGTCTTTCAAGTGCGATTACTCGGTGGAGGACCTGCCCACCAACCCTTGGATTCACCAGCCCTTTGAGCCCTACGACAACATGCGGCCTGAAAAGCTGATGGAGAAGTGGCGGGTTTGAGGCGCGCCGGGCGCAAGCCCCATTTTCAACCGTGCACAACAGCCTCCTTGGGAGGCTGTTTGCTTTAGCATTGCAAACATGCAAAATTTCAACAATTCCCCCAAAGTCACAGGTTTGATTCACCACCCCTACACACCACCGAGCGGTTTCGATGCGCCGCAGCCAGGTGTGTTCAAGGCCTCCACGGTCTACTTTCCAAGCGTGGCCGATATGCGCAAGCGCGATTGGAAAGACAAATCGGCTTACACCTATGGCCTGCACGGCACCCCCACCACTTACTTGCTGGAAGAGCGGCTGTGCGCTCTGGAGGGCGGCTTGCAGTGCCTGCTTGTGCCCAGTGGCCTGGCGGCCTTGGCATTGGTGGCTTTGTCCTTGCTGAAAAGTGGCGATGAGGTGTTGATTCCCGACAACGCCTATGGCCCCAACAAGGCCTTGGCCGCCGGGGAGTTGCGCCATTTTGGCATCGCGCACCGTTTTTACGACCCCATGAGCCCCGACGATTTGAGTGCACAAATCACGCCCCGCACCCGATTGGTCTGGTTGGAGGCACCGGGTTCGGTGAGCATGGAGTTCCCTGATTTGGCCAGCATGGTGCGGCTTTGCAAAGACAAAGCGGTGTTGTGCGCATTGGACAACACCTGGGGAGCGGGCTTGGCTTTTCAGCCATTTGATGTGCTGGGTGATGGCGAAGGCGGCCAAGGCAGTGTGGCAGTCGACATCAGCGTGCACGCCCTGACCAAATACCCCAGTGGTGGGGGCGATGTGCTCATGGGCAGTGTCATGACCCGTGATGCGGCTTTGAACATGCAAATCAAGCTTTGCCACATGCGTTTGGGCTTGGGTGTGGCGGCCAACGATGCCGAGACCGTTTTGCGCTCGCTGCCCAGCATTGGTTTGCGTTACGCGGCGCATGACCAAACGGCCCGCGTTTTGGCCAACTGGTGGCAGGCGCAGCCGCAATGCGTGCAACTGCTTCACCCTGCATTTGCCGGTGCCCCCGGCCATGCGCACTGGCAGGCGGTGTGCGAGCGTGCGCCGGGCACAGGTTTGGCGGCGGGCTTGTTCAGCGTGATGCTGGACGCCCGTTTCAAGCAAAGCCAGATCGATGCGTTTTGCGATGGCCTGAAGCTTTTCAAGATCGGTTACAGCTGGGGCGGTCCGGTCAGTTTGGTGGTGCCTTACGACCTGGCATCCCTGCGCCAAAATTGGCCTGCGCATTTGAAGCCAGGCACTTTGGTGCGTTTTTCAACCGGATTGGAGTCTGCCCACGACCTGATCCTTGACCTGCATCAAGCCCTGCAGGCGCATCTGCCCGTGGCCTGAGCGGCCAGTTGACACAAAACCCCCAACTGCTGGGCAAAAAGGCTTGGCTTGGGGCTTTCCTGTCTGTTCAAACCTTGGCCGTGGGCGTAATCTGGTGCATCTTTGTGAAGCCTGTCTCGCCATGAACCTTGAACCTCAAACGCTTGACCCCGATTCAGCCTATTTCCGGCAGTTGACGTTGCATAAACCGGCCGCAAGCTAGACTGGTAGCCAGTTTCAACGGATTTACAGAGGT
>NZ_JBIKIL010000102.1:0-14199 GCF_044361645.1 Limnohabitans sp.
AACCCCCAACCCCCAACCCCCAACCCTCAACGCCCAACGCTCAGCGCCCAACGCACATAGCTCAACGTCAAACGCTCAACGCTCATCGCACAACGCTCATCGCACAACGACTCACCCCAAACCCTTTTCCAGCATGCCAATCACCTCTTCGGCAAAGGCCGCGTAGCTGATCGGGCCGCCCGGGCGCAGCCAAGTGAAGGTCCAGTTGATCATGCCCAGCAGCATCATGGTCAGGGCGGTCTGGTTGGTAGGGGTCAGGCGCTCGGGGTAGGCCCGCTTCATGAAGCGCGTCATGGCGGCCACGATGTCGCGCTGACGGTTCAAGATCAACTCGCGTGGCGGCACCGCGCCCGAGGGCAGGGCCGAGTCGGGCACATCGCTCAAAAACTGCGTGTCGTTGAGCAGCGCCGCGTGCCGCGTGGCCGAGGTTTCGTATTCCTGCAAAAATGTCCGCACCAACTCGTGCAGCGTGCCGCGTTCGTCCAGGTTTTTACGCTGGGCGGTGGCCTCGGTCTGGGCAATCAGCGCCAGCAAGCGCTGGGTGTGGCGGTCCAGCAGGTCAAACAAGATGGCTTCTTTGCTCTCGTAATAGTGGTACAGCCGCGCTTTGGAGGTGCCGCAGGCGGTGGCGATCTCGTTCATGCTGGCCGCCGGATAGCTGCGCTTTGCAAAGCACTGGGCGGCAATGTCAAGAATCGCGTCGCGCTTGATGTCGTGGGTTGCAGATTTAGGTCGGGCCATGACGGCATTTTGCCAGTGCCCTCGTTTTCGCTGAAGCACTGTGCTTTCCTGATTTTGTGGCACAACGCGGTGGCCAATGCATAATGCATATATGCATAAGGAGCTTTCATGCAGAAAAGAATGACCATCACCATGGACGAGGCCGTCTACGAGGGCTTGGTACGCGTGGTCGGACGCCGAAAGATCAGCAGTTTTCTCGAATCTTTGGCAAGGCCACACGTCGTGAGTGAAGACATGGCCAAGGCTTACCGCGCCATGGCCGAAGACACCGAACGCGAGCTAGAGGCTTTGGCCTGGAGCGAAGCCCTGATTGGCGACGTCAGCCATGCGACGCGGTGAAGTCTGGTGGGTGAATTTCGATCCTGCCAAAGGTGGAGAGATCCGCAAAAAAAGACCTGCAGTGATCGTCAGCAATGACCTGTCCAACACCCATCTGAACCGCTTGCAGGTCGTCCCCTTGACCTCCAACACGGGACGGCTCTACCCCAGTGAGGCCGTGGTGAGCGTGGCAGGCCAAACCAGCAAAGCCATGGCAGATCAGCTGACCACGGTGGCCAAGGAACGCCTGACCACCGCCTTGGGTGCGCTCAACAAAACGGACATGAACGCTTTGCAGGGCGTCATCAAACTCCAGCTCGGTTTGCCAGGCTAGAGCATCATGGGTCTGCTCTTTGATCAGACCGGACCTTGCACGGCCGATGGCCCACGCGAGCATTGCCGCCACCTGCCCCGCACCAGCAACAGGGCACCTGCCATAAGCACGCCAAGCCCCAAACGGGCCGAAGCCCCCAGTGCCTGACCCCAGGCCAGGCGCCATTGGCGCGCCAGCTCGGCCAAAGTGGGGCTGGGCACAAGGCAGGGGGTCATGTCCTGCGGCACTTCCCGCCAGTCAAAGCGCAAGTCGGCCTGGCCTTGGCGGGCCTCCATGACCAAACGCACGCCGGCTGGCACGTCGAGGATTTGCCCCGCCTCCAGAAAATGGTCGCCACCCCTTCGCGCCTCAAGGGCCAGGGGATGGTCCCAAGTGATCCATGCACCACCTTGCACCACCAACAACTGGCTGTCACGGCGGGGCAACAAGCTCAGGGCGCGCTGCGGGGCCAAGCGCCAAGTGCCTGCCCAGCGGACAGTTTTGAGTTTTTGACAGTCTTGCAAAGAAGCGAACAGCTCGGGTTCAGACATCTCCATCTCCAATTTGAGATCAACGCCGACAAGATCGTCGGCATCCCCATCATGCAATCCAAAGCATTCACCGTCCAATGCCAATCCTGGGCTCCATTGATGCGCGAAAAGCATGAATAACCCGCCCCGCCGCGCCTATCATGAAACCCACCATGCCGCCCCACCACGCCCCTGCCGCCCGCACCCGCCCCATCGCGATGAACCACCTGCGGGCCTTCGACGCGGTGGCACGGCACCTGAACTTTCGCTTGGCCGCCGAAGAACTGGCCCTGACCCAAAGCGCTGTGAGTCGGCAAATCCAGGCGCTGGAGCACGAGGTGGGCACGGCACTGTTTTTACGGCACACCCGCTCGGTGGAGCTGACCCGTGCGGGCAACATGCTGCACCGCGCCACAAGCACCTCGCTGGATCACATCGACGCGACAGTGCGGCAAATTCGCCAAAGCACAGGTCGCCAAAGTGTGTCCATCACCACCTGGGCCTCGTTTGCCAGCATGTGGCTGATCCCGCGTTTGGAGATGTTCCAGCGCGAACACCCCGACATTGACATCCGCATCGATGCCACCGATGCCACCGTCGACATGCACAACACCGATGTCGATCTGTCATTGCGTTACGCCGCCCAAAGGCCTGCCATGCTGGACGCAGAGCGCCTTTTTGGGGAGCAACTCACCGTGGTGGCCAGCCCTTGGTTGTTGAAAAACCACGCCATCAACACCCTAGACGATCTGCTGCAATGCACCTTGATTGAAGCGGGCGATGCTTACCGCACACGGCACATGGAATGGCTCAGCTGGCAACGTTGGCTGAACACCTACAACACCAGCCCCGCCACCCAGCCCCCTGTGCGCAAAAGCCCGCGCGGCCCCTCACGCGCCAAGCCTCTGAGCCCCGCATCCCCAGCCCGTTGGCTGTATTTCAATTACGCGCACCAAATCGTGCAAGCGGCCTTGACCGGTCAAGGCTTGGCTTTGGCCCGGCTGCCCTTGGTGGCCGAGAACCTGGCCAACGGCAGCCTGGTGGAGGTCTTGCCCCAGATGCGCTTGACATCGCCCATGGCTTGTTGGCTGCTGATCGCGCCGCGCAGCCACACTCGCCCTGAGGTGCGCGCCTTTGGCGACTGGCTGCGCCAACAAGCGGCAGAGACCCGCCAAGCGATCGGTGATGTGCCCGACCCCGACACGCTGGACACGTTGGACTGAAACGACCGCTCTGGCCCTCAAACAGGCCACACCACCCCGTTGTCGTTCAAGATCGCGTCCAGCGGCTGGTCGTGGTCTTCGGGGTCTAGGTCATCCAAAAAGCCGTGGGTGTAACCCAGGCCCACGGTGAAGGGTTTGGGCTGCAAAGCGGCCAAGGTGCGGTCATAAAAACCGCCGCCATAACCCAGGCGATAGCCACCGATGCCATAACCCACACAGGGCACAAACAGCAAAGTGGGCACGATGACTTCGGTGTCTTTGGGTTTGGGGATGCCGTAGGCGTCTTCTTCCATCGGGCAACCGGGGTACCAGGTGTGAAAAGTCAGGGTTTTGTGCTGTTTGTTGACCACCGGCAAGCCAATTTGGCGGCGCTGCGGCTCACCGTGCAGCTCACCATCTTCTTTCCAGCGGTGCAGCGCGGGCAAAGGGTCAAACTCGCCCTTGATGGGCCAATAAGCCCCAATGACGGTGTCCGGGCGGTCAAACAGCCAAATGCGCATGATGCGCTGCAGGGCTTCGGCCCGCGCCAAGCGGTCCGGCAGATTCAACCTTTCTTGCACCAAGGATTTTCTCAAGGCACGTTTTACTTCGGCTTTGTCCATAATCGACCCATGAAATTCAGATGCATTTTGACACTGCTCAGCGCCATCGCCACCTCAGGGCTGCTGAGCGCGCCCGCACAGTCCCAAAACCGGGGGGACGACGTGTTGCTGGAGATGCACCAGGCCTATCGCAAACAAGACGCCAACCGCCTGTCGGCCCTGCTGCCCCAGACCCGTGGCCATGCACTGGAGCCCATGGCGGCCTATTGGGAACTGCGCGTTCGGCTGGACATGGCACCGGTGTCTGAAATACACCGTTTTTTGAACACTTACGCGGGCAGCTACTACGAAGACCGTCTGCGCAACGACTGGCTGCAACAACTGGGCAAGCGCCGTGACTGGGCGACTTTCCACGCCGAGTACCGGCACTTTCGCATGCGCGATGACCGCGAAGTGCGCTGCTATGCCTTGGCTGTCGAGGCCATGAACAGCAAAGCCGACGTGGCCAAGGAAGGCCTCAGCCTGTGGTACGCCCAGCGCGATGCCGATGATGCTTGCACCTACTTGGTCGAGCACCTGCACTCAGGCCGACAGATTCAGGCCTTGGACCTGTGGCGCAAGGCCCGCATCGCCATGGATGCCAATCGCCCCCGCGCAGCCCAAGCAGCGGTCGACATCGAAGCACCCCGCCTGTCCGAGCAAGTCGCGCTGATCCACGCCGATCCGGCCAAATACTTGGAGCAGCGCATCTTGGCCATCACCCGCAGCCGCAAAGAGTTGGCCGTGCTGGCACTGATCCGGCTGGCCGCCCAAGACCCCGATCAAGCAGCCGACCTGCTGAGCCGCCGCTGGGCCACTCAGTTGACACCCGAAGAGCGCCATTGGACCTGGGCTGTGATCGGCAAACACGCGGCCCTGAATCTGCAAGACCGGGCCGCCAGCCACTTTGCCCAAGTCAAAAATACCAGCCACCTGAACGACGATTTACTGAGCTGGAAAGTGCGTGCTGCCTTGCGCCAAGACCAATGGCCACAGGTGCTGAACGCCACCCAAGCCATGAGCGCTGAGGGCCGCAAAGACCCCACCTGGGTTTATTGGCGTGCCCGTGCCTTGCTGGCCACGGCCAAGAACGAAACCCAGCGCCAAGAGGCACAAGACCTGCTGCGCCAAATCGCCAGCGTACGCGGCTTTTACGAGCAACTCGCCTTGGAAGACTTGGGCCAAAGCATCACCGTGCCCGAGCGCCCCAGCGCCCTCACGCCAGCTGAAAAAGCCGCTGCCCTGACCCATCCTGGGCTGCAACGCGCCCTGTATGCCATCGCTTTGGGCTTGCGGCCTGAGGGCAACCGCGAGTGGAACTACAGCACCAGCTTGCACACGCCCGGCGGCATGAACGACCGCGAATTGCTGGCCGCCGCCGACTTGGCCTGCCAACGCCAAGTGTGGGACCGCTGCATCAACACAAGTGAGCGCACCAAGGCGGTGTTTGACCACGAGCAGCGCTTTCCCATGCCGCTGCGCGAGACCGTGGTGCGCCGCGCCAGTGAGATCGGCTTAGACCCAGCCTTTGTTTACGGCCTGATCCGTCAAGAAAGCCGCTTCATCATGGACGCCCGCTCACACGTGGGCGCATCGGGCCTGATGCAGGTCATGCCAGCCACCGCCAAATGGACTGCCAAAAAGATTGGCCTGAACAACTTCAAACCCGAACATATCAACGACCGCGAGGTGAACGTGGCCATCGGTACCGCTTATCTGAAACTGGTGCTGGACAACTTTGAGGGCTCCATGCCCATGGCCACCGCTGCCTACAACGCCGGTCCCAACCGCCCGCGCAGCTGGCGCAACGGCCCCCAGCTTGAGGCCGCCATCTGGGCCGAAAACATCCCGTTTTTTGAAACCCGCGACTACGTGAAAAAAGTGCTGTCCAACACCACCCACTACGCCGCCATCTTGACGGGGCAGCCGCAGTCGCTCAAAGCGCGTTTAGGCCAAGTGGGGCCGCGCCACTTGCCCATGGCCAGCGCAGACCCAGATTTGCCTTGAACAGGCCAGGCCAGTGATGTCAGGCCACAGGCCCCAACAAAGCATCCAAATTGGCCTGGATTTTTTCTTCGATCTTGCCGCTGTAAGCGCCCAACAAAAAGCCCAGCTTGATCTGCAGGTCAAAGCGGGTGGCGCTGACCGAGAGTTCGCCACTCACACCACTGCGCTCAAAGCGCATGCGGTCCAAGGCCTCGCCCGGCTCTGCGGCGCACTTCATGCCCCAGTCTTGTTCGGCCTGCGCGCGCCAACGTTCGGCCACCAAACGGGCCCCTTCCAGGCCCAGGCTGTGTTCGCGTTCGATGTTCAATTCAGGCATGGGCTTCTTTCGGGTTGGGTTCGGTGGCAAGCGTGGCCGCGAACTCGGCATGGGCATCTTCTTTATGCAGCAGGGCCACCTCCACCAGGCAGTCGTAAAACACGGGCGCTCGGCCCAAATCGGTCAGGTGCTGGCTGGTCAGCTCGTTCACATTGGTGCCGTTCAGGCCCAGCTTGCGCCACCAAATGCCCAGGCCATGCACCACGCCGGGTCGCGCGCGTTGGTTCAAACGTGCTTTGCAGTGGTAAGTGCCCCGGTCGTTGAAGACACGCAGCACCGCACCGTCGGCAATGCCCCGCGCCTGCGCGTCTTGCGGGTGCATCTCCAGCACCGGCTCAGCCTCAATGTCGCGCAAGCTTTGCACGTTGACAAAGGTCGAGTTCAAAAAGTTGCGCGCAGGCGGCGAGATCATGGCCAGCGGGTAGCGGCCACCGGGCGTGGCCAACTCGTAATTGGGCAGGTGGTCGGGCAGGCCGTCCAGCCCTTGGTCGGCCAAGCGTTGGCTGAAAAACTCACACCGCCCCGAGGGCGATGGAAAGCCGCCTTGCGCAAACGGCGCATCGGGCACGGGCAAAGAAGCAAAGCCATGTTCAAGCAGCTGCGCAAAGTCTTTGTCGTCGCCGATGGCGCTGCGGCACAGGCTTTCGTCGCTCTCGGCAAAACACGGGTCGTCAAAACCCATGCGCGCCGCCAGCGCCCGAAAGATGTCGGTGTTGGTGCGCGCACCGCCCACGGGCGCGATCGCGGGGCGGTTGAGCAGCACATCGGTGTGGCCGTAGCTGGTGTGGATGTCCCAGTGCTCCAACTGCGTGGTGGCCGGCAAGATGAAATCGGCGTAATCGGCGGTGTCGGTCTGAAAGTGCTCCAACACCACGGTGAACAGGTCTTTGCGGGCAAAGCCCTGCACCACCTTGCCCGACTCGGGGGCCACGGCCACCGGGTTGCTGTTGTAGACGATCAAGGCCTCGATCTGCGGGCCAAAGGTGGGCGACGCCGGGCGCAGCAGGTCGTCGCCAATGGTGCTCATGTTGATGGTGCGCGGCCGCCGCTCGCCCAGCAAGTCGGGCCGCTGCAAAGCGGCGCGCCGCACCGGAAAATGCCCGGAGCTGCTGAGCAAGACCCCGCCTGCCCGGTGCCGCCAAGCGCCAGTCAGCGCAGGCAGGCAAGCGATGGCCCGCACCGCGTTACCGCCACCGCGCACGCGCTGCATGCCGTAGTTCAGGCGAATGGCCGCAGGCTGGGTGGTGCCCCAGTCGCGTGCCAGTTGGCGAATTTGCGCCACCGGCACCCCGCACACCTCGGCGGCGCGCTCGGGGGTCCACTGCAAGGCGCGGGCCCTCAAGGCGTCCCAGCCCAGGGTGTAGCGGTCGATGTAGTCTTGGTCGAGCCAGCCGTGCACGATCAGCTCGTGCATCAGCGCCAAAGCCAGCGCCGCGTCGGTGCCGGGGCGCAGAGCGATGTGTTCGTGGCATTTTTCGGCCGTCTCGCTGCGCCGGGGGTCGATGCAGACCAGCTTCGCGCCGTTGCGCTTGGCCTCTTGCGCCAGACGCCAAAAATGCAGGTTGCTGCCAATCGAGTTGCTGCCCCAAATCACGATGAGCTTGGATTCGGCAAAAAACTCCACCTTCATGCCCACCTTGTTGCCCAAGGTCTGGGTCAGGGCTTCGGCCCCGGCCGAAGCGCAAATCGTGCGGTCCAAGAGCGATGCGCCCATCTGGTGGAAAAACCGCGCCGCAATCGACTCGCTTTGCACCAGGCCCATGGTGCCGGCGTAGCTGTAGGGCAGCACCGCCTGCGGCTCGCGTGCGGCAATGGTTTTCAAGCGTGCGGCAATCGCGTCCAGCGCTTCGTCCCAAGCCACAGGCGCAAACTGGCCCGAGCCTTTGGGGCCGACGCGCTGCAACGGCGTCAACAGGCGATCCGGGTGGTAAGTGCGCTCTGTGTAACGCGAGACTTTGGTGCACAACACACCGCCGGTCTGCGCGTGCGCCGGGTTGCCCTGCACCTTGGTGGCCCGCCCGTTTTCCACGGTGGTCAGCAAAGCGCAGGTGTCGGGGCAGTCGTGCGGGCAAGCCCCGCGCACGGTTTGTGGGGTGTCAAGGGCCACATGGGCAGCTGGCTGGGGCAACATGAGAGGTCTTCCAAAAAGCGCAAACCCGATTGTGGCCGATGCGCTGCGCAGGGCAAAAGACGGGCATGTCCCCAACGCGCTGCGGGTGGCCAAACGGAAGTTGGCAAAATAGCCTCACTATCGCTAGACTCAAGACCATGAAACTCATCGACACCATCCTCACCGACGCGGCCAGCATCGCGGCCATTCGCAAAGACATCCACGCCCACCCCGAGCTGTGCTTCCAAGAAGTGCGCACGGCCGACGTGGTCGCCCAACAACTCACCGACTGGGGCATCCCCATCCACCGTGGCATGGGCACCACCGGTGTGGTGGGCATCGTGCACGGGCGCGACGGCGGCGCTTGCGGGCGCGGCATTGGTCTGCGCGCCGACATCGACGCCCTGCCCATGCAGGAGTTCAACACCTTTGCCCACGCCAGCAAACACCAAGGCAAGATGCACGCCTGCGGCCACGACGGCCACACCGCCATGCTGTTGGCAGCGGCCAAGCATTTCGCCAAGCACCGCGACTTTGACGGCACGGTGTATTTGATCTTCCAACCCGCCGAAGAAGGCGGCGGCGGTGCCCGCGAGATGATCAAAGACGGTTTGTTTGACAAATTCCCCATGCAGGCCGTGTTTGGCATGCACAACTGGCCCGGCGCGCCTGTGGGCACTTTTGCCGTCAGCGCTGGCCCGGTCATGGCGTCGAGCAACGAGTTCAAGATCACCATCCGCGGCAAGGGCAGCCACGCCGCCCTGCCGCACAACGGCATCGACCCGGTGCCGATTGCCTGCCAAATGGTGCAAGGCTTTCAGACCATCATCACGCGCAACAAAAAGCCGGTGGACGCGGGCGTGATCTCGGTCACCATGATCCACGCGGGCGAAGCCACCAACGTGGTGCCCGACTCGTGCGAGCTGCAAGGCACGGTGCGCACCTTCAGCATCGAGGTCTTGGACCTGATCGAGTCGCGCATGAAGCAAGTGGCCGAGTCGATTGGCGCGGCTTTTGGCGCGCAATGCGAATTTGAATTCACCCGCAACTACCCGCCCACCATCAACAGCCCTGCAGAGGCCGATTTTGCGCGCCAGGTCATGCATGGCATCGTGGGCCCTGAGCACGTGATGCCCCAAGAGCCCACCATGGGCGCGGAAGACTTCTCTTACATGCTGCAAGCCAAGCCAGGGGCATATGTCTTCATCAGCAACGGCGACGGCGCGCACCGCGAAATGGGCCACGGCGGCGGCCCTTGCACCTTGCACAACCCGAGCTACGACTTCAACGACGACCTGATCCCGCTGGGCGGCACCTATTGGGTGGAGTTGGCCACGCAATGGCTGGCCAAGCCCACCCAAACCGCTTGACCTGCCCCGCATGAACGACACCCCAAACAGCTTTTCCAAAAGCTACGCACAGGCCCGTGACAAATTCTTGAATGCCACACAAAACGCTGGCCTGCAAGTGGACGCCAAGCTTCACCCCCTGCCCGGGCGGGATGGTGAAACCCTGGCCATGGACGTGGTGCTCGACGGCGCCCCCGACGCAGCCAAATTGCTGGTGATCAGCAGCGCTTGCCACGGCGTCGAGGGTTATTGCGGCTCTGGCGTGCAAATTCATGCCCTGAAGCACAGCGCCTGGCGCGCAGCGGCCCGTGCCCAAGGCGTGGCCGTGCTCTACATCCATGCGCTCAACCCACACGGGTTCTCGCATGTGCGGCGCGTCACCCACGAAAACGTCGACATCAACCGCAACTTCCAAGATTTTTCCAAGCCCCTGCCCGACAACGCGGCTTACCGCGAAATTGAGCCCCTGCTCTTGCCCGAGGTCTGGCCGCCCGATGCGACCAACGCAGCGGCTACCCAAACCTACATCACCGAGCGCGGCATGAAGGCCTATCAATCCGCCATCTCCCAAGGGCAACATGAATTTCCAGAGGGCCTGTTTTTTGGTGGCTTGGCCCCCACTTGGAGCAACCTGACGCTGCGCCAAGTGCTCCGCCAATACGGCCAAAACTGTCAACACCTGGCTTGGATCGACCTGCACACAGGCCTGGGGCCCAGCGGTGTGGGTGAACGCATCTTTGCCTGCGCCGACGACGCCCCAGCCTTCGCCCGTGCCAAAGCTTGGTGGGGAGATGGCATCACCTCAATCTACGACGGCTCCTCCTCCTCACCCATGCTGACCGGGCTGATGTGGATGGCCGCTTACCAAGAGTGCCCACAAGCCCAATACACCGGCATCGCCCTGGAGTACGGCACACAAGCCCCCGACAAAGTCTTGCACGCACTGCGCGGCGACCACTGGTTGCAGCTGCACCCGCAAGCGCCCGACGCACTGCGCCATGCCATCAAACAAGACCTGATGAACGCCTTTTACACCGACACCGACGCATGGCGCAGCCTCATCGTGGACCAAGCCATGGACGCGATGCACCAAGCGGTCAACGGCTTGAGCGCAGCATGAGCACGCCGCGCGTTTTGGTGTTGGGCGGCACCGGCTTTGTCGGCAGCCACGTTTGCGAACAATTTGCCCGCTTGGGCTGGCACTGCACAGTGCCCACCCGCCGCGCCGTGAACGCCGCCAAAGTGCAAAGCCTGCCCGGCCTGACTGTGATCGAAGCCTCGGTGCACAGCGAGGCCGATCTGGCCCGCCTGATGCCCGGCCACGACGCCGTGGTGAACTTGGTGGCCGTGCTGCACGGCAGCCAAGAGCGCTTTGACAAGGTGCATGTTCAATTGCCCGGCAAAATCGCCAGCGCCATGCGCAAAGCCGGTGTACAGCGTTTGGTGCAGATCAGCGCCTTGGGTGCTGACCCGCAAGGCCCGTCGATGTACCAGCGCAGCAAGGCGGGTGGCGAGACGGTGCTGCACAACGCGGGTTTGCAGCTCACGGTGCTGCGCCCCAGCGTGATCTTTGGCGCAGAAGACAAATTTTTGAACCTCTTTGCCAGTCTGCAAAGCGTGGCCCCCTTCATGCCACTGGCTGGCCGCGACACGCGTTTTCAACCCGTGTGGGTGGGCGACGTGGCCCACGCGGTGGTGGCTTGTTTGCAAAACCCAAAGACCATTGGCCAGACCTACGAACTGTGCGGGCCCGACGTCATGAGCTTGGGCGAATTGGTGAAAAAAGCGGGCCAATGGGCCGGCGTGAACCAAGGCCGAGGCCGCCCGGTGATCGGTCTGCCGATGTGGATGGGTTGGCTGCAAGCCCTGGCCATGGAACTGGCCCCGGGCGAACCCCTGATGAGCCGGGACAACCTGGCCTCAATGCAAGTCGACAACATCGCCACCGGCCAATGGCCTGGCTTGACAGCACTGGGCATCACCGCTGCCTGTGTTGCCGGCGTGGCCCCCGGCTACTTGGGCCACCGAGGCCCGCGCAGCCGCATGAACGCTTGGCGCGCCCGCGCTGGGCGCTGAGGGCCGCAGCCACATGCAGGGGCTGGCGCACAACGCCCAGAGCCCGACACCCAGCCCCAAGCCACCCCGCCCAAGCCACCCCCCCAAGCCACCCTGCCAAACCTTCAAAGCCAAACCCGCGCCCAGCAAGCCAGCTGGCCAAGGCGCGGCCAGTGCCGTTAACATGGGCGGTCATCACGGGAGAACCACCGCCATGCAACTCTACATTGCCAACAAAAATTACTCGTCCTGGTCCATGCGCCCCTGGGTGCTGCTGCGCCAGGCGGACATTGACTTTGAAGAGGTCTTTGTGCGCTTTGACAGCTTTGCGCCCGACTCACAGTTCAAGTCTGCATTGAAAGACATCAACCCCGTGGGCAAGGTGCCTGTGCTGGTGCACGACGGCCTGGCCATTTGGGACACGCTGGCGATTGCGGAATACCTGGCCGAGTTGTTTCCCGAAAAAAACCTCTGGCCACAAGAGCGCGCCGCCCGCGCCCGCGCCCGCAGCGTTTGCGCCGAAATGCACAGCGGCTTCATGGGCTTGCGCAGTGCTTGCCCCATGAACATCGAAGCCCACCTGCCCGAGATCGGCGCTTTGGCCCTGCGCGACCAAGCCGCCGTGCGTGCCGACTTGGCCCGCATCTGCAGCCTGTGGAGCGGCCTGCTGCAAGCGCACGGCGGCCCCATGCTGTTTGGCCAGTTCAGCGTGGCCGACGCCTACTTTGCCCCGGTGGTCATGCGCATCAAAACCTACGCCCTGCCCGTGCCTGCCGATCTGGCCGCCTACATGGACCGCGTGTGCGCCCTGCCCGGCGTGCAAGCCTGGACCGATGGCGCGCTGGCCGAGCAGGACTTCATCGACTTTGAAGAGCCCTTCCGACTGGCTCGTTGAACCCAGCGACTGCCATGCAAGTCTTTGTTGTCGGTGGAGCGGTGCGCGATGCGTGGATGGGCATGCCCGTCAACGACCGCGACTGGGTGGTGGTGGGCAGCACGCCCGAGGCCATGACCGCCAAAGGCTTTATGCCCGTGGGCAAAGACTTTCCGGTGTTTTTGCACCCGCAAAGCCGCGAAGAATACGCCCTGGCCCGCACCGAGCGCAAAACGGCGCGTGGCTACAAAGGCTTTGCGGTGCAGGCCGCACCCGGCGTCACGCTGGAGCAGGACCTGGCCCGGCGCGACCTCACCGTGAACGCCATGGCCGTGCCCGAGGCCTTGGCGCACGCCCCCCCCAGCGCTTGGCTTGGCCACACCATCGACCCCTATGGCGGGCAACGCGATCTGCAGGCCAAGCTGCTGCGCCATGTCACCGCCGCCTTTGCCGAAGACCCGGTGCGCATCTTGCGCGTGGCACGTTTTGCGGCGCGCTTGGCAGACTTTGCCGTGGCCGACGAAACCCTGGCGCTGATGCGCCAGATGGTGCAGAGCGGCGAGGCCGACCACTTGGTGCCCGAGCGCGTCTGGCAAGAGCTGGCCAAGGGGCTGATGAGCCACAAGCCTTCGCGCATGTTCGAGGTGCTGCGCGCCTGCGGCGCACTCCAAGTGTTGTTGCCCGAACTGGACCGCCTGTGGGGCGTACCCCAAAGCGCTGAGCACCACCCCGAAATCGACACCGGCGTGCACATGATGCTGGTGCTGGACATGGCCGCCCGGCTGAACATGCCGCTGCCCGTGCGCGTGGCCTGCCTGATGCACGACCTGGGCAAAGGCACCACCCCCGCCGACGTGTTGCCGCGCCACATTGGCCACGAAGGCCGCAGCGTCAAGCTCTTGCAAAAGGTGTGCGAGCGCCTGCGCGTGCCCACCGAGTGCAGGGCTTTGGCCGAGGTGGTGGCGCGTGAGCACGGCAACATCCACCGCAGCGCCGAGCTGAACGCCCAAGCCCTGATGCGCTTGCTGGAGCGCTGCGACGCGATGCGCCAGCCCGAGCGCTTCTTGCAGGTGCTGCAAGCCTGTGAATGCGATGCACGGGGGCGGCTGGGCTTTGAGCAAGCCCCCTACCCGCAGGCCGAACGCTTGCGCCAAGCCCAAGCGGCCGCCTTGTCGGTCGACACCGCGCCGCTGGCCCAAGCCGCCGCCGCCCAAGGCCTGCGCGGCCCGCAGATCGGGCAACACATTGCCCAGCACCGCACCCAAGCCATCCGCGCCCGCTTGGCTTGACAGGCCAGCCCAACCAGGCTGGCCCTGGCCCATCACACCATGATCACCCGCTCATCGAGCAAGGTCAACAAGTTCACCCCCGTCAAGCCGCTGGCCGCCGCGTTGGCAAACACAATGGTTTGCGCCGTGCTGGTGAAGTTGGACTCGCCGTAGGGGTCGACCTTGAGCACCGCGTTGCCTGAGCCATCGGTGCTCAGCTGCAAGAAGGTGGCCAAGTTGCTCAGCACGTTGAAACCCGAGTCCTGCAAAATGCCCGACAGGTCCACCTTGTCGCCCTCCGTCTTGCTGAAGTCGGTGATGCTGTCGCTGCCCACTTCGTTGAAGTTGAAGCGGAACACATCTGCACCCGCACCCCCAGTCATCGTGTCATCCTATTTCCGGCAGTTGACGTTGCATAAACCGGCCGCAAGCTAGACTGGTAGCCAGTTTCAACGGATTTACAGAGGTCACCAAATGGGTGAAGCCAAAAGACGCCAACTCGCTGTCCAAACGC
>NZ_JBIKIL010000192.1:0-4187 GCF_044361645.1 Limnohabitans sp.
TGTTCGGCAAGATCACCAACATCGCCGACTACGGCGCGTTTGTGGAACTCGAGCCGGGTATCGAAGGCTTGGTGCACGTGTCCGAGATGGACTGGACCAACAAGAACGTGGCCCCTTCCAAAATCGTGGCTTTGGGCGACGAAGTCGAAGTCATGGTGCTGGAGATCGACGAAGACAAGCGCCGCATCAGCTTGGGCATGAAGCAGTGCCGTGCCAACCCTTGGCAAGAGTTTGCGCAAAACACCAAGCGTGGCGACCGCGTCAAGGGCCCGATCAAGTCGATCACCGACTTTGGCGTGTTCGTGGGCTTGGCCGCCGGCATCGACGGCTTGGTGCACTTGTCTGACTTGTCTTGGAACGAAACCGGCGAAAACGCCGTGCGCGAATTCAAGAAGGGCCAAGAAGTCGAGGCCTTGGTTTTGGCTGTGGACGTGGACCGCGAGCGCATCAGCTTGGGCATCAAACAGCTCGACTCTGATCCTTTCACCACCTTCACCTCCATCAATGACAAAGGCCAGATCGTCACCGGCAAGGTCAAGACCGTGGATGCCAAGGGCGCTGAAATCGACCTGGGTGAAGACATCATCGGCTACCTGCGTGTCAGCGAAATTTCGCGTGACCGCGTGGAAGACGCCAGCCACGTGCTCAAAGTCGGCGACGAAGTGACGGCTGTGGTGGTGAACGTGGACCGCAAGACCCGCAACATCCAGTTGTCGATCAAGGCCAAGGACCAAGCTGACCAGCAAGAAGCCATGGCTTCGCTGTCGCAGCAATCCAAGACCGAAAACGCTGGCACCACGAGCCTGGGCGCTTTGTTGCGGGCCAAGCTCGACAACAACTGAAGTGAGCGCTGAGCGTTGAGCCTTAGAAGTTGAGCGAAGTGCACGGCCAAGCCGCCCCTTTCGCTCGACCTCGACGCTCAACGTTCAATGCCCAACGCCCATGACCCGCTCTGACTTGGTTGATGAAATCGCTGCCCGTTTTGCGCAGTTGACCCACCGTGACGCCGAACTGGCCGTCAAAACGGTGCTCGACGCCATGAGCGATGCCCTTGTCAAAGGCCACCGCATTGAGATTCGGGGCTTTGGCAGTTTCTCCATCAACCGCCGCCCTCCCCGCGTGGGCCGCAACCCTCGCTCGGGTGAGACGGTTCAAATCCCAGAAAAACGCGTTCCCCATTTCAAGCCCGGCAAAGCCTTGCGCGAAGCCGTCGACGCTGAGACCACGCGCAGCGCCCCTGTCAAAGCAGCCCCCAAGACATGATTTTTGGGTCGCCCTAAAATTCTCACAGCGCGCGAGGTCTCTGCATGAAACGACTGCTTTGGCTGCTTCGGTGGATACTGAAAGCGGCTGTTTTTTTCACCCTGTTTGCTTTCGCGTTGAACAACCAACAAGAAACGCGTGTGAATTTCTTTTTCGGCACCCATTGGTCTGCGCCCACCGTGCTGGTGGTTTTGTTGGCCTTTGCAATGGGTTTGGTGTTGGGTGTGTTGGTGATGGTGCCGCGCTGGTGGCGTCAACGCAGAACCCACCTGCACCCTGCTTTGCCAACCCCCATAGACCCGCCCCCCACCACAAGCAAGGTCTCCCGTGGAATTTGACCTGACCTGGATTTTGCTGGGCCTGCCCACTGCTTTTGCCTTCGGCTGGGTGGCTTCGCGCTTTGATTTGCGGCAAATGCGCATGGCCAATCGCCAGGCTCCGCGTGCTTACTTCAAAGGCTTGAATTACCTGCTCAACGAGCAGCAGGACCAAGCCATTGACGCCTTCATCGAAGCGGTGCAAAACGACCCCGACACCTCAGAGCTGCACTTTGCTTTGGGCAACTTGTTTCGTCGCCGAGGCGAATACGACCGTGCCGTTCGGGTGCACGAACACCTGCTCTCGCGCTCTGACATCGGCACTGCCGATCGCCATCGTGCGCAGCACGGTCTGGCGCTCGACTACCTGAAAGCGGGTTTGCTCGACCGCGCCGAAGAGGCGCTGCGCAAGCTGGAAGGCACCGTTTATGAAGGCCAAGCCCGGCTGGCCCGCATGGGCATTTACGAGCGCTCACGCGAATGGCCCGAGGCCGCTGCCGTGGCGCGCTTGCTCGACACATCGGGCGAGGCCGACTTTGGCATGCGCATGGCGCACTACCAATGTGAGCAAGCCCGCGAAGCCGTCGCCCGAGGCGACTTGGCACAAGCCCTGAGTCTGCTCCAGCCCACGCTGAGCAAACATCCGAACGCAGCCCGACCTCGGATTTTGATGGGCCAGCTCCTGCTTAACCAAGGCCAAGCCCAACAGGCCTATGACAGCCTGGCGGTTTTGTTTGAACGCAACGACCTGAACGCACCTTTGGCGGCCGACACTCTGGGCAAAGCGGCGCTCGCTTGTGACATGTCCGAAGACGCCAAAACCCTGCTGCAGGCATACCACGCGCGCCAGCCCAGCATCGATGTGCTCGACGCCATGGCAAGCCTTGATGCGGCCCAAACCCGCGAAGCCCTGCAAGTCGAAACACTGCAGCGCTACCTGACGCATTTGCAAACTCACCCTTCGCTCACGGCCGCCAGCCGCTGGCTGTCTGGCGGTCAGGCCGATGGACCTCGTTTGCCCGCCTCGGTCCAAAGAGCCCTGGAACACGCCACCAAACCGCTGGCGCGCTACCGCTGCGCGGCCTGTGGCTTCGAAGCCAAAGAGCATTTTTGGCACTGCCCTGGCTGCCAAGCCTGGGACAGCTACCCACCCCGGCGCATCGAAGAACTCTGACCTCGAGCCAAGCCAAACTTGCTTGTGCTCTGGCCTGCAGATTCGGTCCTCAGGTGGGCAGATCAGTTGGGCAGACCAGGTGGGCACGGTTGCGGGGAACATGCCGCGCTGCTGCGGCTTGACCCACTGTGCTTTTTCACCCCCGTGGTTCACGCACCCATCCCGGGCCAAAACACGGCATACAAAAAGCACTGGATCTGCCTGCACGCAGCCCAGGCGCAGCCAAGGCCTCGGTCGGGACTGACACCACCAAGACAACGCGCCCAGGCAAGTCTTGTCGAGCGCATAAAATGGCCAACTGCACAGCAAGGAAGCTCCATGGCACGCACGCTCTACGACAAGATCTGGGACGAACACGTCGTCCACACCGAAGAAGACGGCACGGCCGTCTTGTACATCGACCGCCACTTGGTGCACGAAGTCACCAGCCCCCAGGCCTTCGAAGGCATTCGCCAAGCGGGCCGCAAAGTCTGGCGCGTCAGCTCCATCGTGGCGACCGCCGACCACAACACCCCCACCACCGGTTGGGAGTTGGGCTACGACGGCATCACCGACCCGATCAGCAAAGAACAAATCACCACGCTGGACGCGAACATGGCCGAATACGGCTCGGCCGCCTTCTTCCCCTTCCTGTCCAAACGCCAGGGCATCGTGCACGTCATTGGCCCTGAAAACGGCGCCACCCTGCCCGGCATGACCGTGGTCTGCGGCGACTCGCACACCTCGACCCACGGCGCTTTTGGCGCACTGGCGCACGGCATCGGCACCTCCGAAGTCGAACACGTCATGGCCACCCAAACCCTGCTGGCCAAAAAAGCCAAAAACATGCTGATCAAGGTCGAGGGCAACCTGGCCAAAGGCCTCACCGGCAAAGACATCGTGCTGGCCATCATCGGCAAAATCGGCACCGCAGGCGGCACCGGCTACACCATCGAATTCGCCGGCTCGGCCATCCGCGCTTTGAGCATGGAAGGCCGCATGACGGTGTGCAACATGGCCATCGAGGGCGGCGCACGCGCAGGCTTGGTGGCGGTGGACGAGAAAACCATCGACTACGTCAAAGGCCGCTTGCTCTCGCCCGGAACCGATCCGAAAACCGGCCAGTTTGTCGGTGGTGCCGAGTGGGACCACGCCGTGGCCTACTGGAAGACCCTGCAGTCCGACCCCGGCGCGCACTTTGACGCTGTGGTCGAGCTGGACGCCAGCGCCATCGTGCCGCAAGTCACCTGGGGCACCTCGCCCGAGATGGTGCTGGGCATTGACGGCCACACGCCCGACCCCGACAAGGAAAAAGACGAGGTCAAGCGCGAAGCCATCGAGCGCGCCCTGACCTACATGGGCCTGCAGCCCGGCAAGGCGCTGGCCGACATCACCATCGACAAAGTGTTCATTGGTTCTTGCACCAACAGCCGCATCGAAGATATGCGCGAAGC
>NZ_JBIKIL010000193.1:0-4180 GCF_044361645.1 Limnohabitans sp.
CGTTTGGACAGCGAGTTGGCGTCTTTTGGCTTCACCCATTTGGTGACCTCTGTAAATCCGTTGAAACTGGCTACCAGTCTAGCTTGCGGCCGGTTTATGCAACGTCAACTGCCGGAAATAGGTTCAAACACTTGCAAACGACCCAGCAGCATCAGGACATCCTTGGGGCTCAAGGCTGGCGAGGCCGCACGCGCTGACCATCGCGCAAGCCCGCAGCGGACGAGCTCAGCAGCGTGTCTGCGGCAGCGACGCCGGATGTCAACTGCACCCAGTCAGCGCTGCGCAAGCCCAAGCTCACGGGCACACGCTCCAAGCGGGACGCGGAAGTGATGCGCCACACCCAAGGGTGGTCGGTTTCCGATTCGTGCACGGCCTCCAAGGGCACCGCCAAAGCCGCAGCTTGTTTGCCCACTTCGATCTCAACCGACACGGTCATGTCCTGACGCAGGTAGTCTGGCGGGCTTGCCACCCGCAACTTGACCTGCACTGAGCCGCGTTGTGCATCGACCGCGGGCGCAATGGCGCTGACTTGGGCCGTGAAGCGCTGTTTGGCAAACGCATCGGCCGAGGCCACAGCGGGCAAGCCCACACGCAACAAAGACAGATGGCGCTCGTCGATCTGGGCCACCAACTCGGTCTGGCCTATGGGGGCCAGCATCAACAAGGTTTTGCCCGGCTGCACCGTATCACCGGGCTCCACATGGCGGCTGATCACTCGCCCCTCAAAAGCGGCCCGCAAGGTGGTGTAAGACAAACGGGCCTGTGCAGCTTGTGCGTTGGCATGGGCCAGCAGCCGTGCGCTTTGGGCCATTTGTTGCTCAAGCCCGGACTCATCATGGGCCTGGCGCTGCGCCTGGGCCACACTGAATTGGGCCTGCAGCGCCGCAAAAGCACGCGTGGCTTCGTCCAGCGCGGCTTGGCCAATGAAGCCTTGGCCAAACAAAGTTTGCTGGCGCATCCACTGGGCACGCGCTTGGTTCAAATTGGCGAGGGCTTGTTGTTCGTTGGCGCGGGCAGCGGGCGCTTGCACCTCGCGCCACTGGCGTTGTTTGAGTTCGGCTTGCCGAACCGCTTGCTCGGCTGCCGCCCAAGCCGCTCGGGCCTCGTTGTCCTCCAGGCGCAGCAAAACCTGACCCGCCTGAAAACGCTCGCCTTCTGCAACCTCGACCGATTGCACCTTGCCTGCGATCTGCGCCCCCACGTTGGCACGGTGCTGGGCTTGAACTGTGGCGGTGACCACCACGCTGTGCACCAACTCGCGGGCTTGCAGCAGCAAAACCGGCACGGCGGGGGCAGGCCACACCAGCCAAGCAGCAAGGGCCAACAGCGCGACCAGCACAAGGCCCAAGCCCCACCCCAGTCTGCCAATACTGCGCCAATCTGCCATGAACATTCCCAAATGGATCGATGCTCCCATTAGGCCGATTGAGGTTTGACACTGTCTTGATCCACGTCATGAACGCACGAACTTGTGCCTGATCGCCGGACCCTGCAAGCACGGCAACACAGCCCACTGCTTGTTCAGCGCGCACATGCGAAGGCGCTGATCGGCTGCAAAGTCCGTTGCCCCTTGAGCGGCCAAGCAAAAGCCCTGAACGTTTTCGGTGCGGGGCTGAGCTTTTGAGCGAAGGCTGAAGCGGCTTACCTCTTGCTTGGCGGCAAGTCCGTGCAGCTGCCAGGCGCCAGCTCGGCCGCCAGATGCGCGTCGGCCACAGACTGCGCTGGCCCGTGCCAGGCTTGGTAAGCGGCGTCGCTCATGAGCACATGGGTCGCACTGCCTCGGTCGGTGATGCGCTGCAGCCCTTCACCGCCATTCACGGAAAAATCGGATGCGCTCGGCGTGCTCAGGGTGACTGGCAATGGCAATCGGCAAGCCCTTGGCATCGTATTTGCCGCCATCCATCTCGGCAATGCGCTCAAAAAATACCGCCATGACGGTCGGCGACACCCCATTGGCACTGAGGAACTTTGCCGCAAATTGGTCGGCTGCGCGCTCTGCATCCCGCGAGTACGACTGGGTGGCAAAGGTGACAGGCACCGTGGCCAAAAAGCCACTGGCATCACCCAAAACCAACCCCACCAATGCGCTGACCAAGCTGGACCGCACCAACATGTCCAGCCCATCACGGTGCACCACATGGGCCAGTTCGTGCGCCAAAATGCCCTGAATGGCATCCGGTTGGTCGGCCAGCAGTTGCACCAGTTCATCGGTCATGGCCAAGTAGCCACCGGGCAAGGCAAACGCATTGGGGCCCAGCGCGGGTGAACGGTGAAAACTCAAACGCCAGTTTGGCGTGTTGCCATCAGGGTAAGCGCCATCCACCAATTGGGTGAACCGGTTGCGTATGGCCGCTTGTTCAACCTCGGGTAAGGCGCTGGGCTTTAGAAAAACACCGCTGAGCTGTTCTGTTGCAGCCTGCCCCAAGCGGGCTTCCAGTCCAGCCGGTATCAAGTGCACCGCCGCTCGGCTGACCAAGGGGACGCCCCACACCCAAGCTGCGGCCAAAAAGGCCACACTGCCCAGCACCGCCCACAGTGTGGCGCGCCAACTTTGCTGCCAGCCCACCACCACCGACTCTTGCCCACCACTGTGCTGCCACCACCGGTCCCACTCGGCGACATCGGCGTGCTGCAGCAAGCCCCCATCGGGCAACTCGACTTGCCGCTGCCCATGGCTGCTGCGCTCCGGCCAACGCACCTCGCGGCGCGGATAGCGGCTCTCCAGTGCACCACACTTGAGCCACAGACTGTCGTCGGCGAGCCAGACTTGGACTGGCCGCGCCTGCGGGCTGCGGCCATCAAACCATTGGGTCAACAGCACATGACGTGCGTCGGGCTCGCTGCCTGGCATCACAAGCCCATATCCACGCCAAAGAAATCACCCGCAGCGTCGCCCAACACGCCGGCCTGCTGTTGGGGAGCGTTGGCCACCCAGCTGTTCACGTCGCCATGCACTTCAATGGCCATGGCTTCAAGCCGCACACGCGCCGAACGCACCGCCGCAAACGGCCAGTACAAACCCAAGGTGAGCACAATCAGCAACCAGTTCTCCAAATTGACCATGAACATGTCCCTAAAACGCAGCTTGCTGTGAATGATGAGTTGCTCACTGCGGGTGTTGCCCCAGAGCAGGTTTTGCACACGGGTTTTGAAATAGGGCAACAGCACCAATGGAAACGCCAGGTAAATCAAACCGAACACCCCAAAGACAACCAACGGACCCGCGCCAAACCCCAGCAGTGCGGCGATACCACCCGCCACCAAAGACAGCGCCAGCACCATGCCTGTCAGCTTCAAACCGATCAAATACAAAGGGCCAGTGATCTTGCCCTGCGCAAGTGCCGTGCGCTGCGCAGTGAACACATAGCCGCTGTGCTGAAACGCGTGCATACGCGCCATCAACCAAGGAAAGACCAAAAAGAAAACGAGCGCGGTGATGACCGCCAACACCAGCAGCGACTTCAGCCAGGTGGCCTGAGCCACTTCAGGCGCCTCGGCCAAAGCGCCAGCCGCCACCAAAACCAGGATGGGGATAAACAGCGGCAACATGACGCCATAAGCGCCGCGCAAAGAGCCCTCGAATTCAAATCGCACGCCACGCCAGCTGGTATTGCGCAAACGAAACATCAGCGACGAACGCCACAACACAGGCCACAACACCGCCAACACCAGCAAGGGCAACCAAGCCAGCTCTGGCACAAAGGTCGACACCGCCGAATACGTACCGCCCAGCACCAACACCAGCAAGTAACCGCGGAACATCTTCCAGGGGTCGGCATGAAACCCCAGGGCATCACTGCCCACCAAGGTGTTTTTATGGAAATACACCATGCGGCGGGCCCGGGCAAACGGCCAATACAAGCTCAGCGTCAGCAAGGTCAACAACAGGTTGACGATCCAAATGCGGAAATACTCGCTACCAGAACCGGTGAAACGAAGACCCATGGTGTGCACGCTGGCAGTGCTTGCCCCATCCTTTGGGGCTTCGCCCGGCACGTTTGGCATCAAAAGACTGGACGGCAAGTTCAGCGCATCAAGCGAATCAGACATAAATAGTCGTCCCTGAAAAATTCATTTTCAGTTCAGCGCCCAGTTTTTGGACCCAGCCTTGAGTGGTTCGCAGACAAAGATTTGTCGCAATTGCCGAGCAAGTTGCCCCAAACCGCAGGCCTGCAGCAGG
>NZ_JBIKIL010000175.1:0-5829 GCF_044361645.1 Limnohabitans sp.
CGTCAACAATTCGCCGAAGTAGATCGGTACATCGGGGAACTGTTCCTTAAGAGTCTTGGTTGCTGTTTGGTGTGCCATCGACACTGCAATGGCCACGCGACCCGTGGAAAAATCGATGTCCCAACTACTCAGGAAGTTGCACAACTGCACGCCAGTATAAGTGCCGTCATCGACTACTATGAAGCGCTCGTCTGGCTTAAGTACACTGATTTCTGATGGGAAACACTTATCGATTCGGTGGCGCTGATTGATAAGCCGAGCTACTAGCTCCCCGCTCTTTCCAGGCGAGACATAGCCACGCGAAGGCAAGGATGGCGGTCCGCAGAAGATGTTGAGACCCGTGCCACCCTTTAGCGCATCACCCCAGGCGACGTTTCCTTTATTGCCCTGCCGCTCGACGAAATGAGTTGTTGTCTGTTTCAAAGCCTGCCGGATGGACGACATCAACTGATCGGTTGTTCTAAAGATCATGTTGCGGAGAATGAGTCGTGCAAGCGTCTTTTCAGCAGGCGATTGGAACTGCTTGACCCACTGCTTGACCCTTTCGACAGTTAGAGACTGTCGGACGCCAGTACTGCACAGCAACTGGACCACACGCATGCAGGCAAGCTCGTCAAATTCACCGAATTCAAAATCATGGTTCATCGTTAAAAAATTCGAACTTAATGTGAAGAATGTTATTCATGGGTGCTAGGTAGGCGATTGCGATCATGCAAATCTCGCAAGTGGCTGTCTTAATCCCACATTGGGCGCGAGACCGATCGACCTGCACAGGAGCTTTGTAATGATTATTTACAGTTGTAGGTGACGTGTAATAAAAGTTAACTACTCTGGATGCTACTGCTTTGTTGCAGGTGTTGACTGCCCATCTGGCGTCTGACTTGTTTTTGTAAAGCTTCATCTCTTCTTCCAATCGAGTAGATGAACCGAATTATTGTTAGGGTTGTCTCGGACATGTTGATCAACTTTCTGAGGATTTAGCTTCGTGTCTTTTTTGACGGCGGGCGCAGGCAGCAAGCTGGTGATGCGTTGGTACAGCTCGAACAGGAATGCCACGCGTTCGGCGTCGGAGGCGTATGACTTTTTGCCGCCCCTGGGTTGGTAGGCGGCGTCTACGGCGGTGTCTAGTTTTTGGTGGGCCTTGAGCAGGGCCGGGGGTATGGTCAGTGGGTCGTACAGGTCGGCCAGTGATGCGTCTGCAAATTGGGCGCGGGCGTCGAGCACGCTTTGTGCGGTTTGTTCGATGGCGTTGCGGTGTTTGTCGCTGAGTGCCCCGCCTGCAAAGCCCGGCCAAGTGAAGTTGCCGTAGAACTTGCTAGCCACGCGCTTGTTGGTGATGCCAAAGATTTCGAAGAAATCGATCCAAAAGGGCGTGGCCTGGCTTTTTTCGCTGCTGGCGTCGCCCCAGGTTTTGCTGAAAAGCAATGCCCTGGATTTGATTTCGTTCCAATTAAGACCCATTTGGTGCTCATAGAGTGAGCTTGGATATTAGCTGAAAGTATTTGTTTTGCTGCGGAGGTTGGCACCAGAGTCGACAAGTGTTTGTGTTTTTGTCGCTCTGGCCTTGTGGTTTTCTCATCGATGACCCACGGGGCGTGGGTTGTAAGCCGGTGGTTTCACAACTTGCTTAAGTTTTCTCCGCGCAGGCCTGTCAGCAAAGCGCGGCCTGAGGTGTCTACCCGAAACTCACCAAAGCGCGCCGCTTCCCAGCGCTTGGCTTCGCCTTCTTTGAAATAAAAGGCGTCGGTCACCAGCACCCAGTTGCCAGCTTTGTGCGTGAGGGGCAGGCGCATTTCGCCTGCAGCCAATGGCAGCTGTGTGCCGCGCTCAAAGCGTGGTGTTTGCGCGATGCCTTGGGTGTCGAGCTTGAACACCATGTAAGCCCGAGCCGGGTTGTCGCGGTCGCGGTTGATTTCTGCTCTGGCGTCCTGTCCTACAAATTCAAGGCGCATGAAGTCGCCTTGCATCAGCGAGCGCGGGTCAAGTGGTGCGAGCGGCACAAACACCACCTGTCCGTGGAGGATGAGTTGTTCTTTTTGCCAGATGCCCACGTTGACCACCAGCATGACCAACGCCGCTGTGACGGCCGCAGCCCAGGGCCAGCGGCCATTGTTGATGGCTTGGCTTGGCACTGCAGCCGACGATGTGTCTGGGTGCTGGGTGAGGGCGGTGCTGCGCTCGCCCCACCATGCCAAACACAGCAGCAACAATGCCAGCGCCAAAAGCAGCAGGGCTTTGTCGGTCAGCGGCATGGCCAGCGAGTAATAAAAAGCACCAACCGCCCAAGCCGCTGCCACCGCTGCTGCCCCGGCCAGCACCGTGCGGTGGCTGCCCAGCAGCACGGCCAAGGCCAGCAACACGCCACCCAGCACGGGCACCCACCAGGCCAGTGCGGCGACGCACAGCATCACGCCGGCCAGCCAAGGGCGGCGTAAACCGGCCCATTGCCAGGCCAGTGCTGCGCCCGCTGCCAGCGCCAAAGTGGCAGATGCCCAGTGCAGCCAGGCCGGTGTGCCAGCGCCAGTCAGCCCCCACGTTACGCCCGCGCCCACCACGCCCCCCACCAAAAATGTCATGCCGCTGAGCACTGCCAGGCCCACCAGCGTTATGGCGATCCAGCCCTGAGCCAGGTCGTTCAGGCATTGCAGCCGCGACGCGCTCCAACGCGCTGTGCGCCAGCCATCGGCCAAGTACAGCGCGGCGCCCGACAACATCACCCAGGCGTGCAGCACCAGCCAAAGGGTTTGTGTGCGGTAGGGGCCCAACACATTCCACCAATCGCCCGTGCTCGCCAAGGCCAGCCCCAGTGTGCAGGCGGCCCCTGCGCCAAATACCGTGCGCAGCCAGCTTTGTGATACCCACCACGGCAACACGGCGAACAACACACCGACGGTCCACATGCCAGAGGTCCAACCCCTCTCATCCCCCACACTGAAGCCGCACAACAATACCCCTGCGGTCAGCGTTGCGACCAGCAGTTGTTCGGCAAAAAGGCCAAGCGCCATGCTGAGCACCACCAAGGACATGCAAATGGCGAAAAGCCCCCAGCCTAGGCCGCCGTAATCGTGAAAAGTTCCACCAATCAACAAGCCGATCAGGCCCAGCATGGGCACAGCCACCAACCAACCGCCTAGGCCCAGCATCAGCCGCAAAGGCCAGGGCGCGCTGGGCTCGGGGGTGTTGGGTGTGTGCTCGTTGATCAGCCCCAGGTTGAGGGCTGCTTGAGTGGTGGCTTGCCAGGCAGCGGGGTTCATACGGTCTCCTTAACGTTCAGTGGTTGCGCCGCCACCGACATGATCCAGCGCGCGGTGCCGGTCAGTGCCGCAGCCATGATGAGCGTGGTTAACAAGGTGATGGGAATCAAGAAGTCTCCGCGCAAATCTTTGAAATTGACAATGATCACCTGCAGCATGGCCGACAACAACAACACATTGGCACCCAGCATGACGGCGCTCAGGCCAAACACATCGGCGCTGCCCGGGCGCGACTGCCACCAGGCCAGCACCGCCGTGATGGCCGCTGGCACCACGTAGAGCGCATAGCTGTCTTCTTGCGATAACGCAAACGACGCGCTGGGCACCAGCATCAGCAGCCACAACACCAGCGCCGTGCGTCGGCCCCACAGGCCCACACCGGTCAAGCGAGACAGCGCAGTGCCCATGCCCAGCACCAGCAAGCCGACCAGCGCATGCTGCGTCATGTGCGTCCATTGCTGCCCAGGCCGTGGCCACCAGCTAAAGCCCGCTTGGGTGTGCGTCCACAGCGACACCCCCACCATGGCCACCAGCACCCAGGGTGCCCACACGACATCGCTGCGCACGGCCAGTGCCAAAGGCAGTGTCAGCGCCGCCCACAGCGCAAAAAGTTGCCATGGGTCGGCACCGGTTTGGTAGGTCATGCCAAAAAACGCAAACAACCCACCGGTGGACACCAAGGCCAGCAAACCCAATGGCGCACGCCAGCGCGGTAGCCGCCACGCCCCTATCGCCATGACCACCACCATGGCTTGCAGCAGGGCAAAGCGCGCTCCACGCGGCATGTCATTCCAGTTGGCCGCCAGCCACATCAACAAACCCAGCCCGCACAGGGCAGCGGCCAACACCATCACAGCGCGGGGCAGGGCGACGCTGCTGGCCAGCGGCGAGGCCGATGCACCCAGGCCCAAGCCAAGGCTTTGGCGCAAACGGTGAAGATCAGCGCCGCCCAGGTCGTGTTGGGCTGACAGGGCCAGAGCAGCCTGACGAAGAGAAGCGGTAGAGCTAGGCGCAGAGGTTTGCTGAGTTTTTTGCATTGTTTGCATTTCGGTTGATCAATCAGGTTTGTGCCAAGTCCACACCACGGCTGCGTTGTTTGCTGTCTCGCCGCGCAGCACCGGGTCGTTCCAGCATATTTCTTGCAACACGTTTTTTTGCTCTTGTTTGGCGATTGCCATGAGGTGAGTGAACTGAGCGTCTTGCTTGCCAGCGGTCCAGCGCATGTCGGCTTTGTGGGCAAACAGGTGAATGGCCTCTTTGGCGCTGACCAGAAAGCTCTTGCCGCTGCTCACGCTGGTGTGCCCGCCGCTGCTGATGGCGTGTCGGTGGCGTGCGCGATGGCGTGGACCAGACCGGCGCGGGCCAGGTGGTCCTGCGCGGGCCAGGTGGTCCTGCGCGGGTGCATGCGCCTGCGCGGGACCGAGGTAGCGCCACCGCACCCCTTCGTGGTCGCGGGCGGTGTCCAGGAAGAAGCTCACCAGTGAGAGCAGACCGCAGGTGGCCAGGGACAGCGGCTCGCCGGCGCGGTAGTGCAGGGGCGGCGCAGTGGCCAGCACCTCGCGGCGACGAACATCGCTGTAGGTTTCGGGCAGATTGCGCAGCCGCTCGGGCCAGCTCGATCGGTCTTGCTCTTGCAGCACCGGCTGGTAGTAGCCCTCGCGCGGCGCCAGGGCAATGGTGGAGCCCTCGCGGGGGTTCCACTGCAGGCCCTTGAGCAGCGGGGTTTGCGCGTTGGCAGCGGCGGGCACGGCATAGCCCACGGGCACGCGGGCGCGCCCTGGGGCCACAGAGGTCTTGGCCGGGCCGGGTGTGGCCCGCAGGCCTTGCGCGGCTTGGATCAGGCTGTCGGGCTGGCTGTCCCATTGGGGCAGTTTGGCCGGAGGCAGGGGGATGACCCGGTCCAGGTTGGGAAAGCGCAGGTCGGGGTTGTGCCAGAGGGCTTTCGCTAACTCGTGATAACGATCGGCACGGACCAAATCAATGCCTTGCAGTGCAATGGGATCACCAGACCTGAGGCTTGACGATAAATAGCCGGCCGCAGCCTCGCTGCCGAATTTCACGCCGTCGTGCAGGACTTGCAGGGCGTAGCGGTATTGGGCTTCGGGGGTGGGGAAGCGGGGTTGAAGGCGCTTGACCTGTGCGCCACGATCAAGCGAGCCGCCAAGTAAGTAGCTCGCCTCGCCATACCCTTGTGCGTGAGCGCATTCAAGCAACTTGAGCTTTAGCGGCTGATTGGCCCATTCAGCAACGTTGGGCTTTTCTTGGTCACGATCAACAAACCCAAGCGCCTTGGCAATCTCGGTCTGCGCCAGCGGGCTGCCCATGTTGGCTGCCAGCTCCCAGAAGGCCCAGGCCCGGTCTTCGCTGGGCCTGACCCCATCGCCGCTTTGGTGGAACTGGCCCATCCAGTAAAACGCATCGCCCAGGCCCAGCTGCATCAGCCGCTCGGTGGCCATGACCACCTCTTCTGGCGCCGACGCAGGCACGGCAAACTGGCCCTTCTCGCTGTTGACACCCTGGCCGGTGCGCGCCGTTTGCAGCCACATGAGCGCGGCCTTCCAGTGGCCTTGCTGCG
>NZ_JBIKIL010000103.1:0-14104 GCF_044361645.1 Limnohabitans sp.
GCCTGGGCCTGGCCACGCTGCGCATCAACGGGCCCATGGGTTTGTCGCGCCATGTGCAAAAGGCCGTGCACCTGGTGGCCGGGCACGAGCAGCGCGTGACGCACCGTGTGGACAGCATTGCCAAGGCGCAGTGTCCGTTTGCTGAAAGCGTGTGGCCCGGCACGCACCAAGACGTGGTGGGTGGCTTGGCGCACCAGCACCAAGGGCGCAGCCACGAATTGGCACGGGTGCCGTTGGGCGAAATGTATTACGAGGCCTATGGGGCGGGATTGCCGATGTTGTCCATGGCAAAGTTAGAGAAAACGGACCTCAAGCTCTACAACGAGTTCCAATTCACCCACAAAAACGCACGGGGTGCAGGGGCCAAGAGCCTCGCGCGCCAATACGGTGAAAGCCAAGGCACGCTGCAAGAGCAGCTGAACTGGCACATGGCGCGTTACGTGGCCTATTTGCGTTTGCGTTACCACACCCTCGACCACCCGCAACGCCCAGCCCCGGCGGTGTTTGAGATGGTAGAGGAACAACTGCGTGGCTTTGCCAGAGTGGCCAATCACCCACGCAGTCGAAAAATTCACTTGCCCGATGCGCAAGTGCGCGCGTTGTTGCGTGCCTATCTAGAGCCTCTGGCTTTGTCACCGGCCCAAGTGTCTTTGCTGGACTACTTTGTGCACGACAGCCTGGCCACCAGCCCGATGGACCTGGCCGCTCAGGCTGCAGGCAACAACGGTTATTTCAAGCTGCGCGGCATTGACACCAGCGACGAGTTGCCCGATGCGCTGCAAGCCCAAACACACCTGGACCAAACCGCGAACGAGGCCTTGGCCTGAAAAATGTGAACGAAGGATCGAAAGATGACCCCCATGGATGAGACCACTCCAGCCCCCGAAAGCGCAGCCCAAGCGTGGGCCATGCCCCCCGAGGACACCGAAACACCTTTTATCAAAGATGCGGCACCCGTGTCCGTGCCCCCCGGCCCCAACCACGACGAACGCTTGGCCGAACTGCGCCAGGCCAGCGCCGAGGGGCGCAACGTGTTGATGTTGGCCAGCGATGCTTTGCTGCGCGCATTGGCCGAAGTGCCCCAAGCGTTAAACGCCGAGCAAGTGCATATTTGGCACAAGCTGCTGGTGCAGGAGTTGACGCAATTTACCCGTTTGTGTGAGCAACTCAATGTGCGACGCGACCACATGTTGGCGGTGCGCTATGTGTTGTGCACGGCTTTGGACGAGGCCGCCAGCATGGCCCCGTGGAACACCGATGGCGATGGCATGTGGGCCAACAAGGCTTTGCTGCCCCACTTTCACGGCGAACGCGAGGGCGGCGAGGTGGTGTTCATGTTGGTCGGGCGCATGGCCCATGCGACGCAAGAGCACATGCCAGTGCTGGAGCTGGTACACCATGTGCTGAGCTTGGGCTTCACGGGCTTTTACCGCACCAAACCCGATGGACACCGGCAGCTGGAGTCGATACGCCACCGCTTGTTCACCATGGTTTCGGGCGCGCGCGCACAGGTGCCGCGCGAGTTATCGGCACGTTGGCGCGGCGCGAGTGCGGGCAAGTTTCGTCTGCTCAAAGCGGTGCCGGTTTGGGCCTCGGCCAGTTTGCTGGGCTTGGTGTTGTTGGGGCAGTTTTCATGGAGCAAATACCAGCTGCTGAGCACTTCAACCGAGCTGGAAAAACGCATCCACGCGCTCAAGCAGTTGCAGCCTGCCGAGGTGGTGGCCGCGCCTTCTATGGGCCTGGTGCAATTGCTAGACCCTGAGATCGCCGCTGGCCGGGTAACGGTCACCGACGACAGCACACGCTCTGTGGTGGTGTTCAAGGGGGACGGCATGTTTGCGCGAGGGCAGGCCGATTTGAGCCCCGCTTCGCGCCAAACGGTTGAAAAGGTCGGACAGGCCATTCAGTCTGTCCCCGGCAAGGTCAGCGTGACCGGCCACACCGACAACCTGCCCGACCCCGACCCCGGTGAAATCAACCGCAACTTGTCTTTGGGGCGCGCCACCGAAGTGGCCAAGGTGTTGCAGGCTCAAGGGGTTGCGCCAGAGCGGATATCGGTCACGGGATTGGGTGCTCAGGACCCTGTTGCCAGCAATGACAGTGCCGCTGGTCGCGCCCAAAACCGGCGTGTGGTCATCGAAGTGATGAACACGTCGCAGTAAACCCACATCTGAAAGTCATAAAACCATGAAAGAATTTTTCAAAGGCCCGGTGTTCCGTGCATTGCTGGCATTGCTGGCGTTGGTGGTGTTGTCGCTGATGGTGTGGTTTTTAGGGCCCTACCTGGCCGTAGGCGACTTGCGCCCCTTGGGCACCGTTGGGGTGCGTGTTGGTGTGATCTTGCTGCTGCTGGCCGGCTTGCTGGCGTGGACGCTGCAGGTCTCGGCGGTGGTTGGCTGGTCTTTGCTGGGGGCGGCTGCGCTGTGTTTGCTGATTTGGCATGGTGGGCCTTTGCTGGCCTTGGGCCCATGGCAACCTTTGCAGACGATTTGGGCACGGGTCTTGGGCATCGTGCTGGTGTTGGTGGTGCTGGTGGTATGGGGTTTGTACAAGCTCTACACCGCCTTGCAGCAAGACGAACAGATGCTGCGCAACTGGCTCAACCGCAACAAAACCAAACCCCCTTTGGCACGCGAAGAGATTCGCGGTCTGGCTGCTCAGGCCAAGCAAGCGGTTGGGCAATTGCGCCAAATGCACTTGCACATGGCCGGTGGCACCGGTTCGGTTTGGTCGGGGCTGCGCCGCTTGGTCGAGGGCAAGCGCTACTTGTATGAGCTGCCTTGGTATGTGCTGATTGGGCAACCCGGAGCGGGCAAGTCTTCGGTGGTGGTGAATTCAGGCTTGCGCTTTCCGCTGGCTGACCAAATGGGGGCAGCCAATGCACAGCTGATGCTGCAGCGCTCGTCTGGTACGGCCAATTGTGACTGGTGGTTGACAAACGAGGCGGTGTTTTTGGACACCGCTGGCCGCTACACCGAACAACGGGCCTCAGGCAACGAAAACGCCAGCGCTGTCAACGAAGCGGAATGGCGGGGGTTTTTGGGGGTGCTGCGGCAGGTGCGACCGCGCGCACCCATCAACGGGGCTTTGCTGGTGGTGGATGTGGCCCAGCTGATGCAAAACCCTGCCGCTGAGCGTGTGGCCTTGGCCGCACAGCTGCGGGCCCGCCTGGAGGAGTTGCGCGGCCAGCTGGGCATCCGTTTTCCGGTGTACCTGCTGCTGTCCAAGGCCGATGTTTTGCATGGTTTTAACGCGTATTTCAGCACCTTGACGTCTGAGGCCCGCGCCCAAGTCTGGGGTTTCACACTGCCTTGGCAGGAGTCAAGCTCGGCTTTGTCCAAGTTGCGCAAGTCAAAGGCAAATGGCGCGCTTCACAAATCGGGCACGGGCCAGGCCAACACAGACCAAGCCTTGACTTTGGCCGGGCAGGTGGTCCGCGAGTTTGAGGCACTGGTCGACCGCATTGGTGAAGGCGTGGCCTCGCGTTTGCAAGAAGAGTTTGAGCTGGAGCAGCGGCAATCTTTGTATTTGCTGCCCCATGAGTTAAAAGCCCTCGAAGCACCTCTGCAAGAGTTGGTGGAGGCGGTATTTGCCGATTCACGTTACGACACCACGCAAATTCAGCCCATGCTGCGTGGGGTTTACCTGACCAGCGCCATGCAAACGGGCCAAGAAATATCGGCCCAACCCCATGCCCTGTGGGTGCGTTTGCAAAAAGCGTTTGCGCTGGCAGGCAGGGCAATAAGGCTGGCGCCAGCGCCAACCGGTGGTCTGTCACGGCGCAGTTATTTTTTAACCGACCTGATGCAGCGCGTGGTCTTCGCCGAGGCCCACCTGGTCAAACCCAACTTGCGCTGGGAGGCTCGCTCACGTTTGCTGCGCTGGATAGGACACAGCGTCGTTTTGCTGACTTTTTTCTGGTTATCGGGGGCGCTGACCTTGAGTTTCCACAACAACAAGGGGTATTTAGAGCAGGCCAGCGAGAAGACCGAGTTGCTGACCGCCGAAATGAAACGCTGGCTGACCGACCGCAGCGTGCAACAAACCGACAAGGTCCTGAACTTAGCGCAGGCCCTGCCGTTGCAGTCTGGGCTTGATTTGTCTGCCCCGGCCATGTCCTACCAGTATGGTTTGTACAGCCCACATGCGATTGCAACGGCCTCGCAAGAGGGCTACAACCAATTGCTAGACCGTTTGGTGTTGCCCGAAGTGATCGCGCACATGGCACAGGTGATGAAGCAAGCCGTGACCGAAGACGATGCACCAAGCGCCTACGAAACCTTGCGGGTATACCTGTTGCTGCATGACGGCAAAAAATTTGCCGAGAGTCCAGACAACGCACGTGATGTTCGCCAATGGGTCACGCAAGAATGGCAAAACAACCCCGACGCACCCACCGAAAGCACACCAGAAGGTGCTGCTGCCGATACCAACAAGGCGGCGAAGACCACCCTGTCGCTGCCGCAGCGCTTGGGCAACAGCACGTCAATGGTGGGGCACTTAGAGTGGCTGTTTTCTGGTCAACGCGCGGTGCAGTCGGGCACCTCGGCCAACGAAGCTTTGGTCGGCCAAGTGCGTGCATTTTTGGACAAGCGCACCAGCAGCGAGCGCTTGTATGAACGTGCCATATCGGCCTTGCTGGACCAATCACCTCAAGATTTCAGTTTGATACGCGCCTTGGGGCCACAGGCTGGCACCGTGTTCAGCCGCGCATCAGGGGCCAGTCTTGAGCAAGGCGTACCTGGCCTGTTCACCTATGACGGCTACCACGATGTGTTTGCCAAGCAGTTGCCCAAAATTTTGGTGTTGGCGCAACAAGACGACAACTGGGTGATGGGCAAAGCCAAGCCGGTGGTGCTTGATCAAAAAAAAAGCACTGTGGACAACAAGTCTGAACAACAAGCCCTGGTCGAAGACGTGCGGCGTCAATACCTGAGCGAGTACGCCGAGCTTTGGGAGGAGTTTTTGAACGATGTGCGTCTGATCAAGTCAGACAAGTCGGGCACCTTGGCCTTTGACTTGGGGGTGCTGCGCCAGCTCGCATCGGCCGACTCACCCTTGGTTCGCTTGGGCCGCTTGAGCGCCCGAGAAACCACCTTGTCGCGCCCCTTGCTGGTGAACTCCGAAGACAAATCGATTTTTGACAAAGCAGCCGACCAACTGGCGCAACAGCAAAGCAAAGCCGCCACGGGTTTGGGCGTGCGCCCCGAGCAGCGCACAGAGCGTCAATGGGTGGATGACAAGTTTTCGGCGCTGCGCGAAGTGGTGGCCGGCCAAGCCCAAGGCACACCAGGTCCACCGGGTGCCAAGCTGGGACTCGAGGGCATGACCAGCGCCTTGAACGAGTACTACACCGTGCTGGTGGTGGCCGATTCGGCTCTGAGCTCGGGCAGTTTGCCGCCTGCAGGCACCGAGTCGGCAACCAAGCTGCGCATTGAGGCCGGCAAACTGCCAGCCCCTTTGCGCGAGGTCTTGTTAGATGTGAGCAAAAACGGTGCCGAGAAAGTTGCGCAAGGCGCCGCCGTCATTTTGCGGTCCCAAGCGCAATTGCAGATGGACCGTTTGGTCGGCCTGCTGGCCCTGACGGTATCGGAGCCTTGCCAACGCCTGATCGCTGGACGCTACCCCTTTGCAGACAGCCCCCAAGAGGTGGGGGTTGACGACTTCAATGCATTTTTTGCCAGCGGCGGTGCCGCCGACGAGTATTTCAAAAAACACCTGCTGCCCTTGGTGGACACCAGCGTACGCCCTTGGCGTTACAAGACTGAGGCCAGCGCCCAGCTGATGACCGGCACCGAAGGCATGGCACAAGGCCAAGCGCCCACGGGCGTCTCAACCGGCCCCACTTTGCTGGGCGAATTGCTCAAACTGTTGGCACAAACCGGCCCCAACCCCGATGCGTTTGCCCAAGTGGGTCAAATTCGAGAGATGTTCTTTCGCGAACAAGAGGGCAAACGCTTAGGTTGGCGCGGCGAGTACAAGGTGGTGTCTTTGGATGCCGGCGTGACCGAATGGGTGATCGACCTGGATGGCCAAGTGCAGCGCTACGCACACGGGCCGATTCAAACCATTCCCCTGCAATGGCCCGGCCCACGCGGCGGCACGATGGCCGAGTTGCATGCCCACCCACGCATCAAAGCCGACACCTCCAGCATCGGCGTCAGAGGGCCCTGGGCTTGGTTGCGTCTGATGGAGCGGGGGAAACTGGTGCCCAGCACACAGCCGGGCAAGCTTTTGGTGGAGTTTGGTTTTGACAACCGCCGCGCCGTCATGGAGGTCAGCAGTGCAGGGGCCAGTCCATTCAACAGCCCGGTGTTGCGTAACTTTACCTGCCCCGGAAGGAGCACCTGATGACCCTCCGACTTTGGCACCTCATGGGGCGCTGGCTTGGGCGGCGCAGTTTGGCCACACCACCTTCGGTGTGGGGCAAATTGCCTTCTCAAGGCGAGTTTGTCCACCACCGATGCCCCGTGGCCGAACAAAAGGCTTGGCGCCACTGGGCAGATGCGTTTTGGCCCCAGCGGTCGGCAACGCAGCCATCGGATGCGGCACGCTCGCGCCTGGATGCATCACCTTGGATCAGCCTAGAGGCCGTGCCGCCCTCGGAGCGTTTGCACGAAGTTCCGATTGCCTTTGTGTTGCCACCCGGCGCTTTGCCGTTTGCACCCACCCAACACCTGCAGGGCGTGATGCTGCCCTCCAAAGACAAAGTGGGCAGAGCCTGCCCACTGATCATTTATCAAAAAACCAGCCCCGCATGGATGCGCCGGACGTGGCAGCGGAACACCGAGGCCAATGGCCAAAACCTGCTGTTTTGGTGGTCTCGTTTGGCCTGGCAAGCCTTGCGCCAAGATTTGACTTTGCCCGAATGGTTTGCACGGCTTGACGCGGTATGGGCCCTGCACGAGCCTGGCATGGCGCAATGGCTTGGCGCTGCTGCGCGCGCTGTGGATGCACCACCCTTGCATGCGCTGCTGGGGCCTTTAGACCCCGAAGACCCAGCCACCCACATGCGTGGGGTTTATCACCTCCCGTGGGCCGATTGGCCTGAGCGCAGTTTGCGCTCAACCCTACCCTTGGCCGCTTTTTGGACACAGGACGCCCAGGGCGGCTATGTGCAAGCGGCCTCTAGTTTGGCGAAACTTTGGAGGCAAGCATGAATGCTGTGAGCAGACCCGCAGACACCCAAGTTTTGTGCGTGACACGCTGGGAGGGGCGGGCGGTGGAATGGCCTTTTGTCATGCCCGAGGGCACAGAACAAACCGACTTGGCCCGCATTTGGCACGAATTGGGCTTACCCTCAGACCCCCACCCCGAAGCCGAGCTTTGCGTATTTCATAAACCAAACCACGCCAACGACCAAGCTTGGGCATTTGAGCACCGGTGCGAAGAGCTGCGCTGCGGCCTCAATGGCCGACAGGTGCCGCATGGCCAACGGGTTTGGTTGCATGCCGACGATGTGCTGGACATTGGCTTGTGCCGACTGGGTTTGCAAAACCCCCAAAGGCTTGGCGCAGCACAACAAAGCGCCGCCACGGCCAACACCGATGACGTGGCGGCATGGGACTTGACCACGCTGGCCCATGGCGCCATGGCAGACCCTCTAAAGCCTGCCGACGCATTTGACGACCTGCTGGGCTCGACCTCGTTGCAAGAAGACGCGGCCATGTCCGTAGCGCCCTCTCAACAATGGCCCCAAACACCGCCACAACCCCCAGCCCAAACGCCCGCCACCCAACAGGCCTTGCTGCCAAGTTCAGAAGTGGGCACATCGTCATCGGCAGAGTGGCCGGTCTGGCAGGCCAAAGTGATCCCCGATGGCTTGGCCGAGCCCGCGCAAGAGCAAGCCCTCGATCAGTGGCATGCACTGTACATACGACGTCTGCAAGCGCCCCACGAAAACTCAACAGAAAGCGCCTGGGTTGGTTTGACCGAACAACACGCCGGAGCCAGGGTTGACGCCATGTCCTCCCTCATGACACGGGCCGAAAAGGGGCCCGATTTGTCCTCCTTGTTGGGCGAGAGTGAGCACATCAGCAGCGTGTTGAGCCGACTCGATGACCCGAAAGATCCGGACTGGTTGGCCGCCACCGAAACCGTGAATGTGTTGCACCTTTTTGCACCACACAACTGGCAGGCGCCGACATCACCGACCGATGTGCCCCTGATCAGCCGCCAAGAACACCACGGCATGGCCATCGACAGCGCCGTGTCTTTGTCCAGCACCCCCCCAGCCCCCTCCAGAGACCAGACACCATGACCGAACTGACCGTATTGAACAACCACCAGGGCAGCGCCCCTTCGGGCTTGCTCAGCAGCTTGACGCACTGGCAAGCGCGTGTGCGCAGCGCACCCACTGCCGCCGAAAACCGCTGGGCTTTGGTCGAAATTTTGTGCCAACTGTGCCAATGGGATCGGGCTTTGCAACAACTGCAGGCCTGGGCTCGGCTGGTACCCCAAGGCAAGGCACAAGCCCATTTGCTGCGTGGATTGATTCAGGCCGAAAACCAGCGCATGCGTGTTTTCAGAGGCCAAGAGCGTGCCGCGCCCGTGGTGGATTTTCCAGATTGGATGCAAGACATGGCCAAAGCCTTGGAACACAACGCCGCTGGTGAGCCCGAATTGGCTGACACATGCCGCCGACAGGCCTTAGAACACGCACCCAGCCGACCTGGTGTCTGCAGCTGGCGCGTCCGCCGCCCGGGCCAACCGGAAGAGGAGCAGCGCCAACAAGACTTTGATTGGCTGGCTGACAGCGACACGCGATTGGGCCCCATCTGTGAAGTCATACTTGCTGGCGCTTACCGATGGGTGGCGTTTTCAGACTTGGCGCTGCTGCAACTGACCCCCCCTAAAACGCCTTTGGACCTGGTCTGGACTCCGGCACAACTGCAACTGCACGGCGCGCCCAAGGACACCAGCGCTCGCACGCTGCACGTGTATTTGCCCTCACGTTCTTGCTGGACCCATGCACCCAACGAACCTACAGAGCAACAACAAGCCTTGATGCAATCCCACCTGACGGTGTGGCAAGAGGTGGGCGACACCGGCGTGTTCTCCCAAGGCCAAAAAACATGGATGAGCGATGGCACCGATTGGCCACTGCTGGACATTCGCGAGGTGCGCACATGATCGGCACCGCCCCGACTGCCAGCGTTGGCAGCCCAGCAGATGCCGCAACCGGTGCTGAACAGGACACCCCACCGTTCTTCGAACACAAGCCTGTGTCGGCACGCACAGCACACCCGGCAGTGCGCCCCTTGCCCTCACAGCAAAACACTTCTTTGCGTCAAAAGGAAAGGCATTTTTTACCGACCTTGTTTGACCGCCTGTGCGACGACGCCCCCACCGAACAAGTGGACAGTGCCAGCCAATACAGCGCCACACGCAGCCGCATGCGGGACATTGTTCTGCGTGATCTGGCATTGCTGCTCAACACCACCGACGCCTCTGACTTGTTTGACAGCGAAAGATATCCCCAAGTGGCCCAGTCGTGCACCAATTACGGGGTACCCCCTCTGGCCGGCGGTTACTTGTCCGAAAAAAAGTGGAGCGACATCGAGCGCATGATCCGCACCGCCATCGAGCGCTATGAACCGCGCTTGGTGCGCGAGACCTTGACCGTCCGTCCCCTGCTCAAAGAGCAAGCCAGCAACCACTACAACGTGCTGACTTTTGAGATATCGGGGCACATCCACATGAACCCGTACCCGATCGAGTTTGCCGTGCAAAGCGCGGTGGACCTGGAAAGCAGCCGCATCGAGTTGCGCGCACGCTAAACCACCGCCCCAAGGAGCCACACCTCATGCACCCGCAACTGCTGCGCTACTACAACGAAGAGCTGCTCTACATGCGCGAAAGCGCGGGCGAGTTTGCCCATATGCACCCGAAAATCGCACGGCGTTTGGGCATGCAAGGCCAAGACGTGGCCGACCCCTATGTGGAGCGCCTCATCGAGTCTTTCAGCTTCATGTCGGCGCGCATGCGCATCAAGCTCGACGCCGAGTTTCCGCGCTTCACACAGCGCCTGCTGGAGGTGGTGTACCCCAACTACGTCAGCCCCACCCCCTCCATGGCGGTGGCACAAATGCACCCCAAAATCACCGAAGGCGACTTCAGCAAAGGCTTTGTGGTGCCCAGAGACACCCCTTTGTACGCACAAGCGCCACCGGGTGAGGTCACGGCTTGCCAATTTCGCTCGACCCAAGAAGTCACCCTTTGGCCCCTGCAAATAGTGCACGCCCGGCTGACCGGGGTTCCCCCCGACATCCCCGCACCCGACCGTTATTTACCCGCCCACGTGCAAGTGCAAGGGGCTTTGCGGCTGCGCTTGCGCCTACAAGGGGAGTTGAAATTTTCTGACTTGCGCGGTTTAGACCGCCTGCCAATCTACCTGTGTGGCCAAGAGCAAACCGCATCGCACTTGTTTGAGTTGCTGCATGCGGGCGCCGCAGCCAGTTTGGTAGGCGAGCCCGGTCAAATGGCCAAACAGCCCCACATCGTGACCGAGCAGGCCTTGGTGCACGAGGGCCTCACGCCCGCTCAAAGCATGTTGCCCTTGAGTTGGAACAGCTGGTTTGGGCACAACTTGCTGCACGAGTACTTTGCCTGTCCCTCGCGGTTTTATTTTTTCGCGTTACAAAACTTGTCGGCCGGCTTCTCACGCATCCAAGGGCAAGAAGCCGAAATCGTGATCTTGCTGACGCGCCCCACCATGGCCCTGAGCACACAGGTCGATGTGGCGCAGTTTGCGCTTCATTGCACCCCCGTCATCAACCTGTTTGAGCACCGCACCGACCGACTTGAGGTGCCGGCAAGCCAAACCGAAATGCATTTGGTGCCCGACCGCTCACGGCCCATGGACTACGAAGTCTTTGCGGTGCAAGAGCTGCAAGGCCAACAAGCCGAAACCACCGAGATGCTGCCGTTTCGCCCCATGTACCAAACCCTCAACCACGACGAGGGCAACCACGGGCGCTACTTCTCTGTTCGGCGAGAGCCCCGCTTGGTGCCCGAAAGCACCCGCAAATACGGCACCCGCACCTCGTATGTAGGCACCGAAACCTTTGTCAGCCTGGTCGACCAGCACGAAGCCCCCTACAGCCAAAGCTTGCGCTACCTGTCGGTCAAGGCCCTGGTGACCAACCGCGACCTGCCGCGTCTGGTGCCACGCAACGGCCGCAACGATCTGCGTGTAGGCGAGTCCTTGCCGGTGGAGTCAATTGGGCTGATCCGCCCGCCATCGGCACCGCAACCCCCTTTTGCAGAGGGTGAGCTGGCCTGGCGCTTGATTCGGCAATTGGGCTTTAACTACTTGCCCCTGCACGACATGACCGAGCGCGAAGGCGCGCAAGCCTTGCGCGACATGTTGCGCATGTTTGTGCAGCAAGACGACCGCATCGGGCACCAACAAGTCAGCAGCCTCATGGCCAGCCACATCGCGCCCGTCACCCGCCGCCTGCCGGCCTCTGGCCCCCTGGTATTTGGGCGCGGCATCGAGTGCCGCTTGACGGTGGACGAAGACGGCTTCAGCGGAATCAGCCCGTATTTATTTGGCTTGATTTTGGAACACTACTTGGCTCGCCACGTGGCCATCAATACCTTCGTGCAAACCCAGCTGCACAGCATGCAACGGGGTGAGGTGGCCCTGTGGCCGGTGCGCATGGGGCAAAGAGGAGGCGTGTGATGGACCCCAACCCACAACCCACAGACAACTCAGCCGAGCAGCCCGGCACAGACCACTGGCCCAAAGCCGTGCTGGACGCACAGCAAACCCCTTGGCGACACAGTTTCATGGGCTTGCTGCGCCAGATCGCCAGCGCTGACCACCGCAGCATGGGTGCGCCGCGCATGGGCATGGCAGAACGCCCGCATCAAGAAAGCTTCCGGCTCGGACAACAGGCCAGCTTGGCTTTTGCGCCCCGCGAATTGGCCAGCGTCAAAGTGACGGGCAAGCAAGCCCATCTGCGTGTTTTTGGCCTGGGCCTGTTGGGGCCTAACGGGCCACTGCCCTTGCACATGACCGAGCTGGTGCGCGAGCGCACAGAAGCAAAGCGCGACAACACTTTGGCCAATTTTTTGGACTTGTTTCACCACCGCTACCTGACCCACCTCTACCGCGCCTGGTCACAGGGGCAATCAGCCGCTGGCCTGGACCGCGCCGATGACGAAACCTTCACCCGCTACGTTGCCCGCTTGGCTGGCGACGAGCCCCACGAAGTGCAGCACAGCGCCTTAAGCCCACATGCCCGCTGGGCCAGCAGCGCACACCGCATCCGCAGTGCACGCGACCCCGATGGCTTGGTCAGCACGCTGGCGCGTTACTTTGGCGTCAAGGTACGTTTGCACGAATTTCGACTGCACTGGATCAAGCTCGACGCCCAAGACCTGTGCCAGCTGGGGCACCCCCGGGCCTCCGGCATGCTGGGCTTGGGCGCGGTGGCCGGTGAACTCATCCCCGACCGGCAAAGCAGCTTTCGCCTGACGATTGGCCCACTCGACTTGAATGGCTATCTGCGCCTGACGCCTCAAGGCTACAACGGCTCGCAAGACCTGCCTGCCTTGGTCGAACTGGTCCGCAGCTTCATCGGCCTGGAGTTTGGTTGGGAGGTCGAATTGCTCATCCACGCCAACGCCGCCCCTCCCGCGCGACTGGGCGAAGCGGCACAACTGGGTTGGTCCAGCTGGATGGGCCAAGCCCCTGAGGGCAAGGACCACATCACAGGCATGGTGCTGGCACCCGAAGAATACATGCGCAGCCCATCCGCTGCGGCCTGACACACAGGCAAGCCCCCATGAAAAACACTTTGCAAAACCTGATCCAAGCGGTCACCAACGCCATCATCCCAGGCCCTTTGGTGGTCGACATTCCCGCCGCTTGGCTAGAGCCCATACACCCGGATTTGCCCTGTGGACCACACCTCGAATACGACCCCGAATTCGCGGTTTTGGCCGCACGCCTGACGCCCAAGGCCGAAGTCCAATACGGGCAATTCAAAGCCCGCGCCAACGAGCCCGAATGGAAAGACATCGAACGCGACTGCCAACGCCTGTTGTTGCGCAGCAAGGACCTGAATTTATTGATCTGGTTCACACGCAGCCGCACCCGCCAAGCCGGGGCACCTGGCTTATTGCAAGGCCTCAGCAGCTTGCAACAGATATGTGCCTTGTTCAGCGACACCGTACACCCCCAAATGCACATCGAAGGCGAACATGACCCCATGGTGCGCGCCAACGCACTGGCCGCGTTGTGCGACCCCGAGGGCCTGTTGGAAGAAGTGCGCGAGGTGCTCATCGTCTCCTCCAACGCACAACGCCTGAGCGTGCGTGACGTAGAGCGCGCCCTGGCCGTACCACGCGCCGCCTACGCCCTGGATGCCGATGCCGTACAGCGCCAACTGATCGACCTGTACCAAAAGCGCGACCCACAACTGCTGGCCCTGCAAGCGAGTGCCGCCTGCGTGCAATACCTGCAAACATGGGCCAACCAATGCCTACAAGACCACGCCCCCACGCTGCTGCCCTTGTCCAAACTGCTACAGCCTTTGCTGGGCTCGGCCTGCGCCGTGTTGCCCGTGGCCTCACACAAAGTACAAGCCGAACCCGCAGACAGCGCTCACGCCCCCGAAAGCCCGCAGCCGCCAATTGAAACCATGCTGACCAACGCCGCCGACACAGCAACGCCCCTGGCACCGCTCAGCCTCTGGTCACAGCCCGCCCTGTCAGGAACCCGGTCTGCCGGCTCTGCCAAACAAAACCGTGAAGAAGTCCGTCAGGCACTGGCCCAAGTGCGTGCATGGATCGAAGAAAACGAGCCCAGCAGCCCCGTGTGCATCTTGCTCAAACAAGCCGAGCGCATGTGGGGCAAACGGTTTTCTGAAGTCGCCCACATGATCCCGCCCGAACTGCTGCAGGCCTGGGACAAAAAAGACTAAGCCAACACAAGCCAAGCCACCCCATCACCTTCAGAGGAACCCACGTCATGTCCACCCTCTTCTCCAGCGAGCGTGCCCTCACCGTCAGCAGCCCCGCCATTCCCCAGCTCGCCGGCCGGCCTGCCCTGGTGCCCCTGCAGCTGTCGGGTTTTGAGGCCATCAACGCCTTG
>NZ_JBIKIL010000194.1:0-4149 GCF_044361645.1 Limnohabitans sp.
CATCCCCTCTGGCATTTCGCTCACGGGTGGTTCGGGAGCCGACATAAGCAAACATGTTTCCTCCTTAAGCCGCAGGCGCCACAGAGGCGCCTTGTATGCCATGGCGATGCAGCGCCTCCGCCACAAAGCCGCTGGCCTTCATCTCTTCTACAAACTTTGCCAGATACGTTGATGCATCCGAGCCACGCGACTTGGGTGTCCCCATCGCTTGCTGGATCACCATGAAGCGGCCCGGCAGTAGCCGATAGCCTGAAAATCGATTCATATCGGCTTCGAGTTGCTGCTTTACGCCCGCCGCCACTTCCAGCATCTGCTCGACAAATACATCGACCACTGTGGGTGATGTGGGCGCGCGCACAATCTCGGCTAGCTTGAGTTCACGGGTCAAAAACAGATCGTAGGCACTTCCTTTGCCCACCGTGACGCGAATACCTTGCCTATCCACTTCCTCATTGCTGTGGATGGGGGATTTTTCTGGGACCAGGTAACTGCCCTCGATCAGCACATAGGGCGAGGTGAACGCGATGCCTTCTCCTCGTAAAGGGTCTATAGCAAAAAAACCGATATCAGCCTGTTCGCCGCGAACCGCTTCAACTGACTTTCCTGCTGCGTCAAACACCACCAACTCGATATCTACGCCCAGTCGCTCGGCAAAAGCACGCGCCAGGTCAATCGACACGCCAAAAGGTTCACCCGTTTGGGGATTTTTGTTGGCCAGGATGGGATTGCCCAGATTGATGGAAGCACGCAGCTTGCCGGTTGGTGCAAAGGCTTTGCGTAAGTCTGTTGACGAGGTCATGGCTTAAGGATCTTTCGGATCTTCTGGTGGTTTTTGAGGGTGCGAGAGAGGTGTTCTCGCATGATGTCAGCCGCCTCTTGATTACGGCTGGCTTCTAAGAGGTCAAGCAAATGCAGGTGCTGTTGGCAGTGCTCTTTGTATCGCTTGCGGTCTTGCATAGATCGATAAGAAATCAAACGCCGCACACGGTTGACACGGCGAATGGTGTCAATGAAAAACGGATTGCCAGAAGCCTCAATCAAAGATTCATGAAAGCGTACGCCGCGTTCGTGCAGTTGATCGGGCGTGTCGGTTTCAATACCCCCGCCAAGCAAGTGCTGCTCGGCCGCTCGGCATTGTTCAATGACCTTAGGGTCAAGCCGATAGCCCGGCTCAAGCAAGGCGGCCGGTTCGAGGGCCATGCGCAGACGATAAGACTGAAGCAGACTGTCAGGCGTGGTCAGCATCGCAGAAAATTCCCAACCGTAACCCGGTTTTTTCTGCGCCCAACCCTCCTGTGCAATGCGGTGCAGCACGGCCTGCAGCTGTGCAGCCGTCAACTCATAGCGGTTGCGCAGCAAAACCTCAGACACCGTTTCGGGCAGCTCACCCTTGAGCAGGTCGTCAGCCATCGTAAAGTAGGCCTGGCTGGTGGCATCGGTTTTCGTCAGCCCCAGTTTTTTTCGGACGGCCGGGTCAGCGGCATCGACCGCCTTGGCAATAAAGTAGCCCCGATTTCTCTCGCGTTGCAGAATGCCCTTGTTATGCAAAAAAGCCAATGCATCGTTGATGGGCGTACGTGAAAGCTTGAGCTGATCGGCCAGCCACTGGGCAGGTAAGTGTGCTCCAATCTCTAATCCCTCCTGGCGGATCAGATTCAAGACTTGAGTAGGAATGTTTTTGTCTGTGCTCATGAATTCTGGATTCTGCACGACCGGGCTCCCGATTTCAGGCTTTGGCTGTCTCACCGCGGTGCGTGCGGATCGTTTGCTGCAGGATAGAAGGAATCACTCCACCAGCACGTAACAATTCAACTTCAAGCTGGGTTTCAACCGCAGCCTGCGCTTCGATGTACTCCACAGTCCCATTTACCCGACGCAACATCACATGCACCTTGCAACGCGGAGCCAAGAGCTTTGCGTCAGCTTGGACTTCGAGCTGGTCCCCTGGTTGGATATTCAGCGTCTGCGGGTTCATGCCTTCAGGTAAGCGCAGCGGCAAGATGCCCATGCCGATTAGGTTTGAGCGGTGTATGCGCTCAAAACTGACCGCCAATACCATACGAATGCCCAGCAGGCGCTGGCCCTTGGCCGCCCAGTCTCGTGATGAGCCCATGCCATAGCGCTCACCGGCTACCAGCACAACCGACTGACCCGCCTCACGGTAGCGCGCGGCCACGTCCCAAATTGGCTGCACCTCACCCGATGGGATGTGCAGAGTGTGTGCCACGGGCATGCCAGGCTTTAAAAGATTCAACAGAGTCTTATTGTGAAAGGTTGCCCGCATCATGACCTCCCAGTTGCCGCGGCGTGAGGCGAACACATTGAGGTCGTTACGGTCATCGCCGCGTGCCACCAGAAAATCCGCCACCAGTGATTCGGGTGGAATCGCGCTTGCGGGCGAAATGTGGTCCGTGGTCACGTCGTCCCCCACCACTAGCAGGGGAAATGCGCTGTAGTGTCCAAGCTGGCTGCCAGCGTCCACGGCTGCAAAGGGGGGGCGGCGCAGGATGGTGGATTTCTCGTCCCAAGGAAACCGCGCCGTTTGCGGCGCCTCTAGCGCCCGCCACAACGGGTTGGCGGTGGCAATTTCAAAATCTCTTTTGAAATCCTGCGGCTGCAACCCTAGATCCAAGTGCTCGGCGATCTCTTCATGCGTAGGCCACAGGTCTTTCAGAAAGACTTTTTGACCTGCCGCATTGGTTTGCACTGGCTCGGTTGCTAGATTCTTTTGCGCATCTCCAGCCAGGCCAAAGGCAATGACCAAGGGTGGTGACATGATGAAGCTCAACTCCAAATCAGGATGCACCCGACCGGGGAAATTGCGGTTACCTGAGAGGATGGCCACAGCCTTGCTGTGACCGCTGTTTTGCGCCTGGACAATGGGTGCTGTTAACGGCCCGGGGTTCCCGATGCAGGTGGTGCAACCAAAACCCACGATGCCAAAGCCCACAGCCTCCAGGTCATTCAGCAGGCCGGCACGCTGAAGGTAGGAAGCGGCAGCAGGTGATCCGGGAGCCAATGAGGTCTTGACCCAGTACGGAACTTTCAGACCCAGCGTACGCGCTTTGCGAGCCAGCAGGCCAGCGGCAATGAGCAATGCCGGGTCGGAGGTGTTGGTGCAGCTGGTGATGGCGGCAATCGCCACTGGGTGCACAGGCATGTCATGGCTTTGCACTTTTGATTGAAAGCCCACTTTCGCCAACGCCTGCCCGGTTTGAGAGAGATCGAGCAAATCCTGGGGTCGCTTCGGGCCTGCCACATGCATGCCGATCTGCGCCAGGTCAATTTCGATGCTCTTGGTATAACGCGGCTGCGCCTCGGGGTTGAACCACAAGCCGGTGTGTCGCATATAGGCTTCCACACGTTCGATGTCCTGCGGTGAACGACCGGTCGAGCGCAAGTAGTCGAGCGTTGCCTGGTCCACCGGAAAGTACCCAGTGGTCGCCCCATATTCGGGCGCCATATTGGCCACCACAGCGCGGTCGCCCGCTCTCAGGGCAGATACGCCCGGACCGAAGAACTCGACGAACTCGCCTGTTACGCCCACTTGACGAAGCCGCTGAGTCACCGTCAAGGCAAGATCGGTGGCCAGCACACCAGGCAAGAGACGACCTCTCAATCGCACACCAATCACATCGGGAATACGCAGCATGGTCGGCATGCCGAACATCACGGTCTGCGCTTCAAGTCCACCCACACCCCAGCCTAGGACCCCAATACCGTTGACCATGGGTGTATGGCTGTCGGTGCCGATCATCATGTCGGGTACCAGCCACGCCTTACCATCTCGCTGCTCGGTCGTCACAACCGTAGCCAGTTGTTCCAGGTTGATGGTGTGCATGATGCCAGTACCAGGCGGGTTGATGCGCACGCCTTTGAGCACCTGTGAAGCCCACCGAAGGAAACGGTAGCGCTCGGAATTTCGGCGGATTTCATGTTGCAGGTTCTCATTTGCTGCACCAGCCTTAGCATAGGCCTCTACCGCCAGAGAGTGGTCAATTGACACATCCACCTGCAGGCCCGGGTTAAGTACCGTCGGGTCCACACCTGCCTCAGCCAGTGCGTCACGCATGGCGGCCACATCCACCAAGGCCGGGGTACTGGTGGTGTCATGCATGAGCACACGACCAGGTTGAAACGCAATTTCCT
>NZ_JBIKIL010000195.1:0-4146 GCF_044361645.1 Limnohabitans sp.
ATACTTTGATAAGCTTGGAGCACCACGTCTGGTATGAACCTCAACCTCACGAACCGCCTAGTGCGGACCCGCATGCTAGGTGGTGTGGCAGGGGCGCAGTCATGTTGACTGCCCCCTATGCCGATGCGGACATGCCATCCAGCCCATAACTGCTCCGCCTGTACAGAATTTTGCAAACAAAATTGCTTGCAAAATATAAACATTCTTGTTTAGAATAAAACCATCTCAACACCAAGAAAGTTGAGCATGATGTGAAGCAAAGCGAATTTGTGCGATGGCTGATCAAGCAAGGCGCCACCTTCAAGGACGGCACAAAACACCTCAAGGTGTATTGCAACGGCAAGCAAAGCATCTTACCCAGGCACCCGGCCAAGGAACTGAAACAGCCCTTGGTCGACGGAGTCAAAAAACAATTGGGTTTGAAGTGAACCCAGCCCCGCAGGCAACGGCGGGGTGAATTAGTTTTCCTAGAAAGGAAATGAGCTATGCACTACCCAGCCACCTTCAAGCCAGATCCAGCAGGCGGTTTTGTCGTGACTTTTCGCGACTTGCCTGAAGCCATCACCCAGGGTGATGACATGACAGAAGCCATGGACATGGCGCGTGACGCATTGGTCACCGCCATGGACTTTTACTTTGAAGACCAGCGCCCTGTGCCAGCGCCCACCAAGCCCAAACGCGGCGAGCAGTTGGTCGAGCTGTCCCCCAGCATCAGCGCCAAAGTGTTGCTGCTCAACGAGATGCTGTCCCAGCAAGTGCGCCCCGCTGACTTGGCGCGCAAGATGCAGGTGTTGCCCCAAGAGGTGAACCGCATTTTGAATCTGGAGCACAAAACCAAGATCGACACCATTGCCCAGGCCCTTGGGGCCATGGGCAAGCGCTTGGAGTTGTCCATTATTTGATGCCTCTGCGCGCCGCAGCCACGCTGGGCCACATCCCCACCGTGGCCGAGTACTTTGATGCCATGGGCATCGTGAACAAAGACGGCGCCGCCATCTACAAGTACATGAACTTCAACCAGATTGAAGAGTACGTGGAGAACGCGAAAAACGCGACGGTCTGAGCTTCGGCGCTGACCCCGTCAGAGAAACGGCCCAAGGAGCGATCCCTGGGCCGTTTTGCATGAGGTGCGTCTTCGAACCCCATCAACGCATCATCAAGTTCTTCAATTCGCCGATGAAGGTTGCGTCGTCTTGGGCCTTTCTGTCATCCAGCAATCGATGGGCATCGGCACCGGCGCGAAAGCGCAGGCGGTTGCCAGTCTCGTGGGCCGCTTCCCAAACCACATCGGCCACGATCTCCGGGGAAGAGGGGTTGGCGGCCAACTTGCCGAAGAGGCGCCCCATCGCCTCGACTGTGGGTGCGTAGTCGGTGAGACCGTCTTCCATGGCAAAGTCAAACGAGCGGCCACCGAAGTCGGTTTTGATCATGCCGGGCTCCACCAACCGCACGCGGATGCCCGGTGGCTCCAACTCATAGTGCAAGGATTCGGACAAACCTTCGACCGCAAACTTGGTGCCGTGATACAGCGTGCCCAAGGGAAACGTGATCTGCCCACCGATGGAAGAAATGTTGATGACCGTGCCCGATCGCCTCGCCCGCATGTGGGGCAGTACCGCTTTTGTTACGTCCAACAAACCCAACACATTGGTGTCGAACTGGCGCCGGATGCGCTCGCTAGAAAAGGCTTCAAGAGGGCCGTAGGCGCCATAGCCAGCGTTGTTCAGCAACACATCGATGCGGCCAAAGTGTTGGATGGCACGGGCAACCGCGGCTTCAATCGATGAGGCGTCCGTCACATCGAGGCGAGAGACCTGCACATGGTCCAGTCCTTCAAGATCGCGCCCTGCAGATGGGTCACGCATGGTGGCGGCGACGTTCCAGCCTTCTCGCTGAAAGCGCAAGGCGGTGGCTTTTCCAATGCCAGACGATGCGCCTGTGATCAAAATGGTTTTCATGTCAGCCCCTTCAGGCGTTGAGGTCAAGCATCTGCTCGATGCCAAAGTTCGTCATGAGGGTGCGCGTCACCTCGTGCAGCGTCTCGTTGTAGCGCTGGATCTGTGGCCCGACGCCCGTGTGATCGACCACCGTGCGGAAGGGCTTCTGGCCAGACGGCATGTCCAGCAAGGCGACCACGGCCTCGGCCACACGCTCAGGCCGCTGCTGGGGTGTGGCTTCTAGCATTTGCGCCAGGCCAGCCGCTGACTGCTGGGGCACCTGCGCAAAGTCGCCGTAGCCACTGGCCCGGGTGTGGTCGTTGGGTACCACCATGCCTTCGAAAAACGCGGTGGGCATGGCGCCTGGCTCCAAGATGCAGGATTCGATGCCGAAGCCGGAGAGCTCAGTGCGGTAGCACTCGGCGATTGCCTCCAGGGCCCACTTGGACGCTGAATACGTGCCATAAAAAGGCATGGCAACGCGCCCGATCAAACTGGAGGTGTACAACACCGTGCCTCGCCCCTGCGCTCGCAGCGTCGGTAGCGCGGCGCGCATCACCCGCTGCACCCCCATGACATTGACGTCAAACACCTGGGCCATCTCTTCGGGGGACATCAGCTCTTGGATGCCATAGGCCCCTATCCCCGCGTTGTTGAACACCACATCGAGCCCACCGAGCGCGGCGATGGCTTGCGCAAGCCCTTGTTCCGTGCTGGCGGTGTCGGTCACATCCAACTCAACGATGTGCGCCCCAGCGCTCGCCAGCGAGGCGACGGCCTGCGCGTTCTTGCCCCCGCTGCGGCGAACACTGCCCGCAACGGTGTGGCCCCGCGCCAAGAGAGCCAATGCCGTGGGCAGGCCAAAGCCACCCGCAATGCCAGTGATGAAAATTTTTGCCATGGTTCAGTACACCTTTCTAGATTGATGCTTGCATATTAATTTTTTAATATCATGAATTCATGCAAAAATTTCCGATTTACTTGCACAATAGTCCATCTGTGTAATTTTTTGGATGATTTTCAAATTTTGCCTTGGCGTCGGTTCTGGAGAAACCCATGACACTCCCTTTGCTGTTGAAACATGTCACCACTCTGATGACCCGCGAGGGTCTGAGCCAGGGGGGGCTTGACCATGCACCCAGCGGCATGCACCTGCTGCGATACACCCAGACGACGCGGCAAGACGCCACCCTCTATCGGCCGCTGCTGTGCCTGGTGCTGCAAGGTGCCAAAGAGGTGGGTACCAACACCACGACGGTGCGTGTGGGGGAGGGGGCATCGCTTGTTGTGAGCCATTTGTTGCCCGTGGTCTCGCGCATCACGCAAGCCACTTCGGACCACCCCTACGTCGCACTGGTTTTCCTACTGGACATGGACTTGTTGCGAACGCTGGCCTCGGAGACCACGCCGGTGCGTGCAGGCCCGTCTTCCAGTCCGTTTTCCATCGCGGTGTCGCCAAGCGATGGGGAGATGGAAGCAGCGCTGCTGCGCTACCTCGTGCAATCCGAATCGGACAACACCCGACAACTGTTGGCTCCTATCACACGCCGTGAAATACACGCACGTCTTTTACTGGGGCCCCAAGGCGAGCAATTGCAAAGGCTGCTCTGGCACGAGACCACGGCCAGTCGGATTTTCCAGGCCACCAGAGCCATACAGTCCGACCTCTCAAGCCCCATCGCCGTTGGTGATTTGGCGCAGCGCGCGGCCATGAGCCACTCCGCTTTTTTTGAGCATTTCAAGGCCGTCACTGGAACATCGCCGCTTCAGTACCAAAAAGAGTTGCGTCTGCTGCACGCGCGCGATGCTTTGCGCACCACCAAGGACAAAGTCTCTGAGGTGGCTTTTCGACTGGGCTATGAGAGTGCATCCCAGTTTTCTCGGGATTACGCCCGCAAGTTTGGGTGCGCACCTAAGCAGGATCGTGACCTGCACAGTTGGCAATAGCTGCCGGAACGTCGGGGTTTCAGTGCCGAGTACTTTGATGCCATGGGCATCGTGAACAAAGACGGCGCCGCCATCTACAAGTACATGAACTTCAACCAGATTGACGAGTATGTGGAGAACGCGAAGGGCGTGACGGCCTGAGCGTTGATTCGCTGAGTTAAAAAAGAAACGGCCCCGGGAGCGATTCCGGGGCCGTTTTGTTTGGGGTACACAAGCGGCACCAGCCTTTGAGGCCGATCCGCGCATCAGTTGGTGTGGGGAT
>NZ_JBIKIL010000104.1:0-14064 GCF_044361645.1 Limnohabitans sp.
ACGACCTGGACGACCACCGCCATGACGACTTGAACCGTCACCGCGAGTCCCTCCACAACCGTCATCGCGAGCCCCTCCTCAACCGTCATCGCGAGGAGCGAAGCGACGTGGCGATCCACTGGCACGCTCCGCCCAGTCACCGACTCCGCCAACACCACAGCAATGGATGGCCACGCTTCGCTCGCCATGACGGCTTGACTGGACGACCACGCCTCGCTCGCCATGACGACTTGAACCGCCACAGCGAGCCGCTCCACAACCGTCATCGCGAGCCCCCCCACAACCGTCATCGCGAGGAGCGAAGCGACGTGGCGATCCACCGGCACGCCCTGCCCAGTCACCGACTCTGCCAACACCACAGCAATGGACGACCACGCCTCGCTCGCCATGACGACTTGACTGGACGACCACGCCTCGCTCGCCATGACGGCTTGACTGGATGGCCACGCTTCGCTCGCCATGACGGCCTGGACTACCACCGCCATGACGACTTGAACCGCCACCGCGAGCCGCCCCACAACCGTCATCGCGAAGCCCTCCTCAACCGTCATCGCGAGGAGCGAAGCGACGTGGCGATCCAGTTGGGACGGGGCATGAAAGGCACGCATGTTGAATGACCGACACGCCCTCATCACCGGCGCGGGCTCCGGCATCGGTGCGGCGATTGCGTTGGCTCTGGCGCAAGCGGGCTGTCGCCTCACGCTGGCCGGACGCTCGCAGGGCAAACTGCAAGCGCAGGCCGAGCGCTTGCGTGAGCAGCTGCCCGATCTGGCCGTGGTGCTGGCCCCGATGGACGTGACCGACCCGCACGCGGTGCACGCTGCCGTGCAGCAAGCGCAAGCCCGTTTGGGCTCCGTCCACATCTTGGTCAACAACGCCGGTCAAGCCCACAGCCAGCCTTTCGCCAAAACCGATGCGGCCCAGTGGCAGCAGATGCTGAACGTGAACCTCACCGGCACATTCCACTGCATTCAGGCGGTGTTGCCCGGCATGCTCGAAGCCGCTCAAACAGGCACGCCCGGGCGCATCCTCAACATCGCCAGCACAGCCGGCCTCAAGGGCTATGCCTATGTCAGCGCCTATGTCGCGGCCAAGCACGGTGTGGTCGGCCTGACCAAAGCCTTGGCCCTGGAGTTGGCCCGCAAAGGCGTGACGGTGAACGCCATCTGCCCCGGCTACACCGAGACCGACATCGTGCGCGAAGCGGTGCACAACATCGTGGCCAAAACCGGCAAGAGCGAGAACCAGGCGCGTCAAGCGCTGGCCGCCAGCAACCCGCAGCAGCGCTTGGTGCAGCCACTCGAAGTGGCGCAAAGCGTGCTGTGGTTGTGCGCTGCAGGCAGCGACGCCATCAACGGCCAGGCCATTGCCATCGACGGCGGGGAGTTGGCCGGATGAGCACGCCACACACCGACATGGAGGTGCGCGCGCACGCCGACCACCACGCCTCGCTGCGCTTGTGGCTGCGCCTGCTGTCGGCCACCACACGCATCGAAGACACGATACGCCAGCGCCTGCGCGAGCAGTTTGGCATCACCTTGCCGCGCTTTGACCTCATGGCGCAGCTCGAACGCGAAGCGCACGGTTTGGCCATGGGCGAACTCTCGCGCCGCATGATGGTCACAGGCGGCAACATCACCAGCATCGTGGACCAGTTGGAAAAAGAACAACTGGTGCAACGCCAAGCCCAGCCCGGAGACCGCCGCGCCTATGCGGTGCACCTGACCCCGGCTGGGCGAGAAGCCTTTGCGGCCATGGCCATCGCTCACGAAAGCTGGGTGGTCGAACTGCTCGCCCCCTTGCCCGCAGCGCAGCAAGAGCAACTGCACCAACTGCTGGGCATTTTGAAGTCCGGTCAGCCCATGGCCCCAAGAAAAGCCCACAACGCACCCAACCAGGAGACCCCATGAGCCCACGCTACTTGCCCGGCCAGCCCCACCAGTTGCCACGCCACAACCAGCCCATGGGGGACTGCAAGCCAGCGCATTTCCTTTGGGTCGTTGCACACGGGGTCGCCACCATCAGCCTGAACCGCCCCGAACGCAAGAACCCGCTTTCATTTGAATCGTATGCCGAGCTGCGCGACTTTTTCCGCGCATTGCCTTATGCGCCCGATGTCCACGCGGTGGTCATCACCGGCGAGGGCGGCAATTTTTGTTCGGGCGGCGATGTGCACGACATCATTGGCCCGCTCACCCAACTCGACATGCCGGGTTTGTTGGCTTTTACCCGCATGACGGGCGACTTGGTCAAAGCCATGCGGGCTTGCCCACAGCCCATCATCGCGGCGATTGACGGCGTGTGCGCTGGCGCAGGCGCGATTTTGGCCATGGCATCGGACCTGCGTTATGGCACCGAGCGCAGCAAAACCTATTTCTTGTTCAACAAGGTGGGCTTGGCCGGATGTGACATGGGCGCGTGTGCGCTGTTGCCGCGCATCATTGGACAGGGACGCGCCAGCGAGTTGCTGTTCACAGGGCGCGGCCTGGGCGCACTGGAGGCCGAGCGCTGGGGTTTTTACAACCGTGTGTGCGGCGCAGACGAGGTGCTCAGCCAAGCGCAAGCCATGGCCCAGCAATTGGCCGCGGGCCCTGCTTTTGCCAACGGCATGACCAAGAAAATGCTGCAGCAGGAATGGAACATGGGCGTGGACGAAGCCATCGAGGCCGAAGCCCAGGCACAGGCCATCTGCATGGCCACCAACGATTTCCACCGGGCCTACCACGCCTTTGTGGCCAAACAAACGCCTGTGTTTGAAGGGGACTGAAGCATGTCCGACCCAGCCAAATCGCACCCGCCAGAACTCGACTGGCCCTTTTTTGACGACCGCCACCGCAGCTTCAAAGTGCGGCTGGACGACTGGTGCAACGCGCACTTGGCACCCCCACTTGCAACTTTGCAGCACGACCAAAGCCGCGATGCGGTGGACGCAGAATGCATTCGCTTGGTGCGCCTGTTGGGCCAGGGCGGCTGGTTGCGGCACGCCGTGGCGGGCCAGGCCTACGGCGCGGCGTCGGACGTGATCGACACGCGCCAGCTGTGCTTGCTGCGTGAAACACTGGCCTTTCACAATGGCTTGTCTGACTTTGCCTTTGCCATGCAAGGCCTGGGCACGGGGGCCATCAGCCTGATGGGCAGCGCCGATCAAAAGCAGCGCTACCTGCCGCGTGTGGCCTCTGGCCAGGCCCTGCCAGCCTTTGCGCTCAGCGAGCCCGAGGCGGGCTCGGATGTGGCCGCCATGCAGTGCAGCGCCAGCACCACAGCCGACGGTTATGTGCTGAACGGCCGCAAGAGCTGGATCAGCAACGGCGGCATTGCTGACTTTTATGTGGTGTTCGCCCGCACGGGCGAGGCGCCAGGAGCCCGTGGCATTTCGGCTTTCATCGTGGACGCCAACACCCCGGGCTTGACGATCGAAGAGCGCATCGACGTGATCGCACCGCACCCTTTGGCCACGCTCCGGTTTGACCAATGCCAAGTGGCCGCAAGCCAGCGCATTGGCGAGGCCGGTCAGGGTTTCAAGTTGGCCATGGCCACGCTCGACGTGTTCCGCACCTCGGTCGCGGCAGCGGCGCTGGGCTTTGGGCGGCGTGCTTTGCACGAGTCGATTGCTTGGGCGCGCGCGCGCCAGATGTTCGGACAAAGTTTGGGCGACTTTCAAATCACCCAGAGCAAGATCGCGCAAATGGCCACGATGCTGGACGCCGCCACGCTCTTGACCTACCGCGCCGCTTGGCTGCGCGACCAAGGCGTGCGCATCACGCGCGAGGCGGCAATGGCCAAGCTGTGCGCCACCGAAAACGCGCAACAAATCATCGACATGGCGGTGCAGCTGCACGGCGGCATGGGCGTGAAAAAAGGCGTGATGGTCGAGTCGCTGTACCGCGAGATCCGGGCGCTGCGCATTTACGAAGGCGCGACCGAAGTGCAGCAACTGATCATTGGCAAGGATGTGTTGAAGGGCTGATGGTTCGTTGCGGATGAGCTGTCCATGGCCCCCGCCTCGGAGCCCCTCGTCAGCGTGGCGCGGCAAGCGATGCGCACCAGAGACAAAAAACGGAGACAAGAACATGAAGGACTGGAACGAACTGCTGCCCAGCAGTCACACCGACAGCTTTGCGCGTGACCAGCTGCCGCCCAAAGACCAGCTGCCTGTGTTCATGGCAGATCGCCCCGAGTTGGACTACCCGGATGTGCTCAACTGCGCTGTAGAACTGGTGGACCGGCATGTGCGGGAAGGCCGGGGTGATCGCATCGCGCTGCATGGCGTGAACGACTTCGCCAGCAACTCGGGCGACTTCAGCTGGACCTATGCGCAGCTGCAGGACAAAAGCGACCGCATCGCGCAAGTCTTGAGCCAAGACCTGGGTCTGGTGCCTGGTAACCGCATTTTGCTGCGCGGCGGCAACAGCCCCATGATGGCGGCTTGTTTATTGGGCGCGCTCAAAGCGGGGCTGGTGGCCGTGCCGACCATGCCCTTGTTGCGGGCGGGCGAGTTGGCCCACATCATCGACAAAGCGCAGGTCAGCGCCGCCCTGTGCGACAGCTTGTTGGCCGATGAACTGCAGCACTGCATGCGGCCTGGACACGCCAGCCACATGCCTGGCTTGAAGCAAATGGTGCTGCTGCGCAGCGATGCCGCTGATGGCCTGGAGCAGCGGATGCAGCGGCAAGATGCCCAATACACGCCGCACCCCACCTGCCGCGACGATGTGTGTCTGATCGCTTTCACCAGCGGCACCACGGGCCAACCCAAGGGCACCTTGCACTTTCACCGCGATGTGCTGGCCATGTGCGATTTGTTTCCGCGCCATATTTTGCAAATGAACGAGAACGACATCGTGTGCGGCACACCGCCCATCGCCTTCACCTTCGGGCTGGGGGGTCTGTTGGCGTTTCCGCTGCGCCATGGGGCCAGCAGCGTGCTGCTCGAAAAGTACACAGCCGAAAGCTTGCTGCAGACCATTGCCAAATACCGCGTCACGCAGTGCTACACCGCGCCCACCCTGTACCGCCAAATGGCGGCACTGGCCCAAGGCTTTGACCTGTCCAGCCTCAAGCACCCCGTCAGTGCAGGCGAAGCCTTGCCCGACGCCACCCGACAACTTTGGAAAAAGGCCACGGGCGTGGAGTTGACCGACGGCATTGGTGGCACCGAAGTCATCCACATCTACATCGCCAGCGCGGGCCAGCAGGTGCGTGCGGGCAGCATCGGTCAAGTGGTGCCCGGTTACGTGGCGCAGATCGTGGACGACCAGATGCAGCCTGTGCCACCCGGCACCGTGGGCCGCTTGGCCGTGCGCGGCCCCACCGGGTGCAAATACCTGGCCGACCCGCGACAACAGACGTATGTGACGGCGGGTTGGAATTTGCCCGGTGACACCTTCGTCATGGACGCGGACGCTTACTTCAGCTACCAAGCGCGCAACGACGACATGATCATCTCGGCGGGCTACAACATCGCAGGTCCCGAGGTGGAAAGTGCTTTGCTGCAACACCCAGCCGTGTCCGAGTGCGGCGTGGTTGGCGTGCCCGACGAAGCCCGAGGCCAGATCGTGCAGGCCTGTGTGGTGCTCAAACCCGGCCATGTGGGTGATGCGGCCATGGCAAAAGCCTTGCAAGAACACGTCAAGCAATGCATCGCGCCCTTCAAATACCCACGCAAACTGGTTTTTGTGACCAGCTTGCCACGCACCGAAACCGGCAAACTGCAGCGCTTCAAGCTGCGTCAGAATTCATGATGGGCATCACAGCCCAACGTGCAGCTGCGCAGCAGCCCATGGATCGCTTCGTACCTCGCGATGACGAGAGGGCGGCAATCTGCCAGCCAATCCGTCATTGCGAGCGAAGCGCGGCAATCTACCACTCAATCCGTCATTGCGAGCGAAGCGCGGCAATCTGCCCCCCAAACCATCATTGCGAGCCAAGCGCAGCAATCTGCCCCCCAATCCGTCATTGCGAGCGAAGCGCGGCCATCTTCATGGATCGCTTCGTACCTCGCGATGACGAGAAGGCAGCCATCTGCCACCCAATCCGTCATTGCGAGCCAAGCGTGGCCATCTTCATGGATCGCTTCGTGCCTCGCGATGACGAGAGGGCGGCCATCTGCCAGCCAATCCGTCATTGCGAGCCAAGCGTGGCCATCTGCATGGATCGCTTCGTGCCTCGCGATGACGAGAGGGCGGCCATCTGCCAGCCAATCCGTCATTGCGAGCGAAGCGCGGCAATCTATATGGATCGCTTCGTACCTCGCGATGACGAGAAGGCAGCCATCTGCCACCCAATCCGTCATTGCGAGCCAAGCGCAGCCATCTTCATGGATCGCTTCGTACCTCGCGATGACGAGAGGGCGGCCATCTGCTACCCAATCCGTCATTGCGAGCGAAGCGTGGCAATCTATATGGATCGCTTCGTACCTCGCGATGACGAGAAGGCAGCCACCTGCCACCCAATCCGTCATTGCGAGCGAAGCGCGGCAATCTATATGGATCGCTTCGTACCTCGCGATGACGAGAAGGCAGCCACCTGCCACCCAATCCGTCATTGCGAGCGAAGCGCGGCAATCTACCACTCAATCCGTCATTGCGAGCGAAGCGCGGCCATCTTCATGGATCGCTTCGTGCCTCGCGATGACGAGAGGGCCGCCATCTGCCCCCCAATCCGTCATTGCGAGCGAAGCGTGGCAATCCATGTTCGACGGCCCTCCATCCACATCCAAACCCATTGAGGAATCACCATGTTCAACGTCTTGCAACCCGAAGGCTGGGCCCCCGCCAAAGGCTACGCCAACGGCATCGAAGCCAGTGGCCGCATGGTGTTTGTGGCCGGCATGATCGGCTGGAACGGTCAAGCCCAGTTCGAGTCCGACGACTTTGTGGCCCAGTGCCGCCAGGCCCTGCACAACATCGTCGACACGCTGGCCTGTGCTGGCGCAGGGCCGCAGCACATGGCCCGCATGACCTGGTACGTCAAAGACAAAAAAGAATACCTGGCCCGGGGCAAAGAACTCGGTCAGGTCTACAAGGATGTCATCGGGCCTCACTACCCTGCCATGACGCTTGTGCAGGTGGCGGATCTGGTCGAAGACCGGGCCCAAGTCGAGATCGAAGTCACCGCCGTGGTGCCTGAAGGCTCCGATTAAAAACACCGGCATACCACCGCTGGGGTGGGCGGATATCAACCCCCCTCGTTTCATGAATAATACGATGTTCACAATCACCCACAGGAGACAAGCATGACCCAACCCCATTCTTTGCCACGACGTCAATGGCTGACCCAAGGCGCTGCCATTTTGGGCACCGCTTCAACCGGTTTGCTGCTGCCCCAAAGCGCTTTGGCCCAAAGCGGCAAAATCCGCGTCGGGCTGATGCTGCCCTACACAGGCACCTTTGCTCAGTTGGGTATCGCCATCGAAAACGGTTTTCGCATGGCCATCAACGAGCAAGGCGGCAAACTCGGCGGCCGCGAGATCGAGTGGTTCAAAGTGGACGACGAGTCCGACCCTTCCAAAGCCATTGAAAACGCCAACAAACTGGTGCAGCGCGACAAGGTGGACGTGCTGGTCGGCACCGTGCACTCAGGCGTGCAAATGGGCATTCACCGCGTGGCCCGCGAAAGCGGCGTGATCAGCCTGATTCCCAACGCGGGCGTGCACATGGCCACCCGCGCGCAGTGCGCTCCCAATGTCTTTCGCACCAGCTTTAGCAACAGCCAACCCACCATGGCTTTGGGCGAAACCATGGTCAAACGTGGCCACAAAAAGGCCGTTTGGATCACCTGGAAATACGCTGCGGGCGACGAGGCTTTTGAAGGCTTTCGCGACAGCTACACCAAGGCCGGTGGCACCATCGTCAAAGAGCTGGGTCTGCCCTTTCCCAACGTCGAGTTTCAGGCTTTGCTGACCGAAATTGCCGCCCTCAAGCCCGACGCTGTGGCCTGTTTCTTTGCCGGTGCAGGCGCGGCCAAGTTCTTGCGCGACTACGCGGCAGCGGGTTTGAAAGACAAAATCCCACTCTACGGCTCGGGCTTTTTGACCGAGGGCGTGCTCGAAGCCGCTGGCCCAGCTGCCGATGGCGTGTTGACCACCTTGCACTACGGCGATGGCATTGAGACACCGCGCAACAAAAGCTTCCGACTGAATTACGCCAAGACCTTCAAAATGCAACCCGATGTGTATGCCGTTCAGGGCTACGACACCGGCTTGTTGTTGGTCCAGGGAGCCAACGCGGTCAAAGGCGACGTAGGCCAAAAAGCCGCCATGATCAAGGCCATGCAAACGGCCGTGATCGACAGCCCACGCGGCAAATGGACCATGAGCAAATCGCACAACCCAGTGCAAGACATTTACTTGCGCCAAGTCTCTGACAAAGAAAACAAAGTCATCGGCATCGCAGCCAAAGCGCTGGCCGACTCCGGCGCTGGCTGCCGCATGTAAGAGGCAGCTTGCCCCGTGGGGCCTTGGGCGTTGGGCTCGCAAAGCCCCACGCTCAACGCCCGCTTCACCGCTCTACACCCTAAGCTCAAGGCCTCATGGACTTTGTCAATTTCTCAATCCAGCTGCTCAACAGCATGCAATACGGCCTGCTGCTGTTCATGCTGGCAGCAGGCCTGACCTTGATCTTCGGCATCATGGGCGTGGTCAATTTGGCGCACGGCAGTTTTTACATGCTGGGCGCTTACTTGGCCTGGTCCTTGGCGGCGCAGTTGGGCAGCTTCACCCTGGCCATCTTGGTGGGCACGGCTTTGTCGGTGGCTTTTGGTTTGCTGCTGGAACGCCTGCTGTTTCGGTATTTTTACCACCGCGACCACCTGGACCAAGTGCTGCTCACTTTTGGTTTGATCTATGTGTTCGAAGAAATGCGCTCCATGATTTGGGGCGACGACGTGCATGGCCTGCCTGTGCCCGAATTGCTGGCCGCGTCCATCCCCTTGACCGAGAACCTGTCTTACCCGGTGTACCGCTTGTTCATGTCGGGCGTGTGCCTGGTGCTGGCGCTGGGCTTGTATTTGTTGATCTCCAAAACCCGCTTGGGCATGAAGATCCGTGCGGGCGCATTCAACCGCGAGATGACCGAGTCGCTGGGCGTCAACATCCAACTGATCCACTCGGTGGTGTTCGCTTTGGGCATTGGCCTGGCCTCGATCGCAGGCATGATCGCCGCGCCCGTGTCCAGCGTCTACCCCAACATGGGCTCACAGGTCTTGATCATGTGCTTTGTGGTGGTGGTCATTGGCGGCATTGGCTCGGTGCGCGGCGCTTTGATCGCGGCTTTGCTGGTGGGTTTGGTTGACACCTTTGGCAAGGTGCTGCTGCCCCAAGCCTCGGGCATGCTGGTGTATGTGCTGATGGCCTTGGTGCTGCTGTACAAGCCCGAAGGCCTGTTCAAGCAATGAAGCCGAAAAAAACCCCATGAGCTCACCCCAAATCCACCTCGAAACCCTGCCGCGCAGCATCCAGCTGATGATGGTGCTGGGCTTTTTGGCGCTCGCCGCCTTCCCCTTTGTCGGGTCTGACTTTTACACCGCCATGGTCGTGCGCATGATGATCTTGGCCATCTTGGCCATGAGCCTCGATTTGCTGCAAGGCGTGACCGGCCTGGTGTCGCTGGGTCACGCCGCCTACTTTGGCCTGGCCGGTTATGTGCTGGCTTTCATCACCCCCCAAAACGAGGCCATCAGCCTGTACACCAGCTTGCCGCTGGCGGTGGGCGGCTCGGCCTTGGCCGCACTGGTGATTGGCTTTTTGGTGGTGCGCACGCACGGCATCTACTTCATCATGGTCACCATGGCTTTTGCGCAGATGATTTTTTTCATCTTCTTTGACAACAAGGCGCTGGGCGGCTCGGACGGTTTGTTCCTCAACTTCCGGCCCGATGCGGGCATCATCGATCTGGACAACAAGCGGGTGTTTTACTACTTCACGCTGGCTTGTTTGCTGGCGGTCTATCTGTTTTTGCGCCGCCTGCTCTGGAGCCCGTTTGGCCGGGCACTGTCGGGCATTCGGGTGAACGAGCACCGCATGCGGGCCCTGGGTTTCAACACCTTCAACCACAAGCTGGCGGCCTTCACGCTGGCCGGGGCTTTGGCGGGTTTGGCGGGTTATTTGTTTGCAGCGCAAACCGGGTTTGTGAACCCCGAGCTGATGGGCTTTCACCTGAGTGCGCACGCCATCATGATGGTGATTTTGGGTGGCATGGGCAATTTTGCCGGGGCCATTGTGGGGGCCTTCAGCTTTGAGTACTTGCTGCACGTCTTCAAAGATTTGCCTGACATCGGCGGCTTTCGCACCGGCAAACACTGGCAAATGTGGATGGGCTTGTTCATCGTGGCCCTGATCATTTTTGCGCCCAAAGGCATTTTGGGTCTGGTCAACCGTTTCTTAGGCGGCAAAGCGGCTGCAAGCCAGGATAACGGCCATGACTGAGCGCACGACCTTGATGAGTGCCAGAGGCCTGACCAAACGTTTTGGCGGCTTGGCGGCTGTGAACGATGTGTCACTTGACTTATGGCAGGGCTGCATACACGCCGTGATTGGCCCCAACGGCGCGGGCAAATCCACCTTGGCCAATTTGCTCTCTGGCGATTTGCCCCCCACCAGCGGGCGCATGACGCTGTTGGGCACCGAGATCACCGGCTGGACCCCCGAAAAAATTTCGCGCCACGGCTTGGGCCGCAGCTACCAAAAAACCAATATTTTCAGCACCTTCACCGTTTGGGACAACGTGCGCCTGTCGGCGCAATCGCGCACGCAGCCCTCGCCCTTCAGCCCTGTGGCTTGGTTCAGGGCAGCGGCAGCCCTGCAAGACGTCAACCAACGGGCCGAGCGCGCCATCGAGCTGGCCGGACTGCAGGACCGCCGCCATGCCCAAGCCGGGGCCACCAGCCACGGCGAACAGCGCCAGCTGGAGATCGCCATGACCTTGGCCACCGAGCCGCAGGTCTTGTTGCTCGACGAACCGTTGGCCGGCATGGGCCAGGTCGAGGCCGAGCGCATGGTGCAGCTGCTGCTGCGGCTTAAAAATGAACACGCCATCTTGCTGGTCGAGCACGACATGGACGCGGTATTCACACTGGCCGACCACCTCACGGTGATGGTCAACGGCCAAGTGATCGCCAGCGACACACCCGCAGCCGTGCGGGCCGATGCGGGCGTGCAAGCGGCTTACTTGGGCGAAGCATCTGAAAACAGCTTGGGCGAGGCACACTGACATGCGCGAACTCTTGATCCAAGCCCAAGACCTGAACACCTATTACGGTGCCAGCCACATCTTGCGCGGCGTGAACTTTTCAGTGGGCCGGGGCGAGACGATTGGCCTGATGGGCCGCAACGGCATGGGCAAAAGCACCTTGCTCAAAACCCTCATGGGCATCGTGCCGCCGCGCAGCGGCACGGTGCACATCAAGGGCCAGCGCATGAACGGCCGCCCCACTTTTGAAGTGGCCCAGCTGGGCATGGCCTATGTGCCCGAGGGCCGGGGCATTTTTGGCAACCTGAGCGTGGTCGAGAACCTCAAAATGGCCGCTCGCCCGGGCACCCAAGGCCAACGCGACTGGACCTTCGAGCGCGTGCTGGAGACCTTTCCTCGCTTGCAAGAACGTCTGGGCCACGGCGGCCAACAGCTCTCAGGCGGCGAGCAGCAAATGCTCACCATCGGTCGGGCGCTGATGACCAACCCCGACGTGCTCATCTTGGACGAGGCCACCGAGGGCCTGGCCCCGCTGATCGCCCGCGACATCTGGCGCATTTGCAGTGTCATCAAACAAAGCGGTATCAGCTCGATCATCGTCGACAAGAACTGGAAACACGTCACCCAGATCACCGACCGCAACATCATCTTGGTCAAAGGCCAAGTGGTGTTTGAAGGCAGCACGCCCACTTTGCTGGCTGACCCCCAGTTGCTGGCGCAGCACTTGGGGGTCTGACCAAGCGTGCCAGGGTGGGGCCGCAAGTCTGGCCTGCAGGCACCTGCAAACGCCAGTGCGAAACGGCGGCTTGCGTCGCCCCAGATATCGCCAACCGTTATTTGGGCACAGGCCCCAAAAACTTTGACTTTTGCCACTCTTGCCGAATAAGCGTTTTGGCATCGCTGCCCCATCCTCGCCCCGCACCCGAACCCAGGGCGCGCGAAGCCGCCAGCGATACGCAGCGCTCCAGGCCAGAGCCGAGTGAAATCGCGGTGGCCAACATGCCCTCCCTGGGGTCTCCCAAAGCAAAGGACAAATCGTCAGACACTGCACAGCGCGGGCTGAACCCTCGGCTGAAATCGCCAAAGTTCTTGTCATTGACGCCTTTGAACTCCATGGCAGCAAAGGTCAAGCCGCAATTGTCTTGCGGCATAAAACCATACGGCTTGCCGCAGGTGGTGCCGCCAATTTGCACCACCTCCACATCAATGCCCCGCAGGCCGTTGATGATGGACTCACTGGCCGAGCAGGTTTGATCGGTTGTCAATGCATAGATTTTGTTGAGGCCCAGGAAATCAATAGGCCTTCCGTCCAGGTCCGTGTTGTAAAAGGGGAGGTCAAAGTTTTCAAGGCTGCGCTTGTCGTTGAACAACAAGCGCTCAAAGGTTTTGCCTTGTGTTTGGACCGGCCCTGCCACGGCGTAAGACAAAGCGCTGGCCAAGGCCAACAAACCGCCACCGTTGTAACGCAGGTCGAGTACCAACTGCGTGACGCTTTGTGTTTTGAATTCGCGCAAGGCCTCTTGCAAAAGAGTTTGGGCTGGCTCGATGTGGCTGTTGAAAAGCAAATAACCCCACTTTTGCCCATTCGCTGTCAGCACCTTGTATTCCACCTGCGGCAATTCTTCGTCGCCCGGCGTCAAGGACACGGTGAGTTCATCGCCGTTTTTCTTTTTGACTAAAAAACTTCGCGGCTGCACATCGGACGCACGGGGTGACAAAGCCTCATCCACACGGGTTGCTGCGGTGACGCTGTTGACCGGATCACCATTGACCTTGAGGATTTCATCCCCGCGCTCAATGCCTGCGCCCTTGGCAAGCCTTGGATTGTCAGACGGGAAGACATAAGACACCCAAATTCGGCGCTCAGCTGCGCGGCCTTGTCGGCTGAGCAGCCAAGCAAAACCTTGATCCGACCCACTGGAAAATCCATTCCACTGGTCAGTGCTGGTCACAAAGCTGAACTGGTCTATCTTTTGACCCGTCACCGAATCGGTCTTGGGGTTGAGCAGGTCGTAGTAATAATTGCTCATCGAATTGGTGTAACTGAATTCGCCTGTGGTGTTGTAGCGAGGGTCTTTCGCATTGACAAAAGGCATGTCGGCGTACCAAAGGTAGCGCTCATCCAGATAAGCCTTGACCCAGTTGCGCTCATCGGCCAAGCCGCCCAGCCAAGTGGGTTGCGACGATTTGTCTACGTAAGGATTTTCAGCCGAACAAATCTGCGCCAAGGCCATCGACGAATTGGGCGCGCCAAACAAGGCGGGGTCGTCGTCACCATCGCCTCCGCAGGCCACCAACCACAAACTCAAGCTCAAACTCACAACAACACCGATGCGGCCCATGGCTTTTTCCCGTATTGAAAAATGATAATTTTAGGAGTAAAAATTACAAGAACTGATTTTTGAACTGGTTTTTTTATGGGTCCAGCTCTGAGCCGGGATTCAGAGAGCACAAGGGTGTACGCAAAGGACCGCCGTTTTCACTGGATATACCGTCTCTTCGCCCGAGATGACCCAAATTGGGATGCCCTGGGTGTGTCCATTTCATTGGGCCGAATCAATCAACAATGACCAGGTCAAAGAAGCCCTGCGCTCAAAGCATGCCCTTTCACGGTCGAGGGCACGCAAGCGCCCAGCACAAGTACGACAGGGGCTGCTCCGGCATCGGCGTTTGCCGATGCCGGAGCAGCCCCTCGGCGAAAAGCCGCCTGTTAATATGCGCACATTATGATGCTTCGTTTTTTACATCCCAACACCTTGGGCGTCGTCTTGTTGAGCGCTTGTGGCGGAGGTGGCAGTCCCGCACCTTCAACTCCAAACGATTCAGCCGACAACCCATTCGGTTTGATGTCTGCTCGGCTGCTGGCAGACAACGCGGT
>NZ_JBIKIL010000105.1:0-14000 GCF_044361645.1 Limnohabitans sp.
ACTCGGTCACCCTCATGCAGTTGCGCTTCACTTCGCTCGTCGTGATCAACTTGCGACGGGACTTGCACCCGTAGGAGTGCGCCCATGCTGGGCGCACAACAAAAAAACCGGGTTCTTGACCCGGTTTTTTTTCGCCTTGAGGGCCCCGTACAGGCTGTACGTTGGGGGCACTCAGTCTGGCCGAACCAGCGCCGCCTGCTGCCAAGCTGCCAAGGCCTGAGCGGGGTCTTGCCGCTGCGTGGCCAGCTCGGCCAAAGCAATCCAAGCTTTTCTTTGCAAAGGCGGCGCTTGCAGGTTTTTGACCGACAAAGTCAGCAGGCTTTGGGCTTTGCCCCAAAGACGATGGCGCAGGCACAGCATGCCAGCGAGGTATTGCAGATGTGGCGCACGGGGCTGTGACTGCTGCGCACTCTCGACACGCGAGAGCCATGCAAAGGCATCTTCCTCGTCGAGCCCGGGCAAGCAAGCATCAAAAGCCAAAACCACTTGCAAAAGCTGGTGTGCAGACCAATTCGCAGGAGGCGCTTGAACTGGTGCCCACAAATCTTGCAGCCAAAGTCGGGCTGTGTCAGCCTTGCCGCCCAGCTTCAAGCAGCGCAACACGGCCTCGGCCGCCACATCAGGCAGGTGGCGCTGGCTGGGCGTCAAGCGAAGCCACACGCGCTGCAGCACATCCACATCGTGGGTTTGTTCGATCAGCTCCAAAATCAGGCGGGTCACCAAACTTTCGGCCGCCACGGGCGAAAACGCGCGGTGCTTGGCCAGCAACAAAGCCGTCTCCAATGCCTGCGCCGGTTGCCCAGCCAAGCGCGCCGCCTTCAAGTGCAAGCGCATGGCCACCATGCGCCGCCCCACTGCTGGGGGTAAGTTTTGCAAACAGGCCAAACTGGCCGCGGCATCGCGGTCATCGAGCAGCCAACGCGCAGACCGCAGTTGTGCGCCTTCGAGCCAAGATTGCCGACCAATGCCCTGGCCCGCTTGCAGCTGCAGCATGGCTTGATCCCAATGGTGTTCACGCTGCACTTTGTCTTGCAAAGCGTGGCTCGATTCGGCCGCCATGATGTGGGCCAAAGCGCGCAGCGACACCGCGTGGTCCAGCGTCACGCCAGCGCCATGGAGCAAGGCTTCTTTGTCCAAGGTTTGCAATGCGGCTTTTCGAGCGCGCAAAAACCGACCGGCCATGAAATGGCCAATGGCATCCAACATGGCCGCATGGCTGGCGCGTTCTTTTTGCTGCAAGCGCCAAAGTTGGGCCCTCTTAGGCAAGGCCAAAAAAGCACCCAGTGCCCGCTGCACCAAAACCACCAGCAGCACGAACGAAAAAACCAGCAACAACGCCAAGTTGAGCGAAATGTCCACCCGATGCGGGAACAAAAACAGGGTCACCACACCCTGGTTGTTGCCCGCCAGCCAAGCCGCAGCGGCGGCCAAGGCGAACAACACGATGAGCCACAGGGCAGCGCGCATGGGTTTTACCTGACTGCCGCAGCGGTGTTCAAAGCGGCCAGCGAAGCCTCAATGCGCGGCACCTCGCTGGTGCGCACTTGTTCACTGGTTTGTTCCAGCAATTGCAGCAACAAAACCGTGCGCCGCGATTGGGGGTCAGCGTAACGGCGCACCAGCACCGCTGCTGAACCCAAATCGGCGCGAACCCCGTCTTTTTGCCGCGCCAACATGCCCAGCCGAGCATTCAGCAACTTGAGCTTGAGATTTTCTCGCACAAAAAAAGCCTGCTCAGGCGACATCAAGGCCGCCTCGGGCACGTCGATGCGGCTGACTCTGAGCAAACTTTTGAACTCGTCGCCCATGCGGTTCAAACCCAGCTGCCACCAAGCCTGTGGCGCAGGCTTGGCCAAGGTCTCTGCCTGCTGGCGCATTTGGGTTTGCGACACCATTTGATCGTTGGCCAAAGACAAACCGTCCACCAAATTCACGCCTTCTTCGAGTTTGAGCATCAAACCCGGCAAATCAAAGGCGGGCAGGCTGTTCAAGCGCTCTGCATCTTTTTCCAGCGCCCGCAACACCGGCAACAAGCGCGGCTGGGTAGCCCGTTGCACGCGTTTTTGCGCGGCCACCAAGGCGCTCACCAAAGGCTCGGTGGAGCCCACCATATGGGCTTGCTGTTGGGCAATGCGCAAGGCGGTCTCGATGTCACCGACCAAATTTTCATCGCGTGTGCGCGAAAGGCTTTGCATCAGGTCCTCAAGCTGGCTGCGCTGCAGGGCCACCTCAGACACGCGGGCCTCCATGAGCGCCACGCGAGCCGCACTGTCTTGCACCGTCTCCAGCGCTTGCTTGGCCCAAGCTTTGGCCTCTGTGGCTTGCAAGGTCGAAGCCGCGCTTTGCTGGGCCAACTGCTCTTGTATGCGTGAGAGCTTTTGCCACAGCATCACCGACGACACCAAACCCAATGCCGTCAAGGCAGCCACCAGCAGCGTTGCCATCCACAAGCGCGCCGTTGGCATTCGAGCACTTGGCAACAGGGCGGGTTGGGCCACGTTGGGGGCGACTAAAGAAGCATCGGGCGAAGAGGTCATGGCAGCGATTTTATAGACTGCGCCTGTGCGGCCAAACCTGCGGGCACCAGACTCACGCTGCCCCAGCCTGCGCTTTGCAGCCGCTGGGCAATGCGTGGGTGCGTGGCCAAAGCACGCCCCTTGCCCAAGGCCAAGTCGGGGCAAGTTTGCAGCAGGTGCTGCGCCGCCTCGGAACTGCTGAACAACCACCACCAACCATCGCTTACCGCTTGCACAGCCCAGCGCTGCTGCGCCAGCGTCAACACCGGTGCTTGTCGCACATAGGCCACCGTCTGGAGCACGCGCATACCGGCCCCCTGCAAGGTCAGCGCCAGCCAATCGCGGCCAGCCAATAGGCCCAGCGCATCGGCCCCGCGAACAAGCAACACTGTGGGCGCTTGAGCCGCGGCGTCCACACTTGCGCGCACACGCGCCGACACCAGGGCCCACAAGGCCTCGGAGTCAAACTGCGTGGCTGCCTCGTCTGGAGAGTCGATCAGCTCGGCAGGCCAGCCCGCTGCGGCCAATGCAGCCCGCGTCCCAGGCCCCGTTGACCACGCACGGCAGTGAGAAATGTCCAAGCCCTCGGGCCTTGCGGCCATGAAAAACCGCACGGCATTGGCGCTCACAAACATCACTGCCCAGCAGTGCGGCACTGCCTGCCAAGCTTGGGTCAAAGCCGACGGCTCGGGCAGCGCTGCAATTTCGATCAGGGGAAAGCTTGCGCAGGCCACGCCCTGCGCCTGCAGGGCCTCGGCCCAAACCTGGGCATCGTGTGCTGGCCGGGTCACGATCACCCGCTTGCGCGGGTCAGAAACAGTGCTTGCCGGGCCGGTCACGCGCGCCATGTCCGCGCCCCAGTTCAGCGCGCGCCGCCGGCGCGCAGCGCCTGCGCCACCCTCAGGCCCAGCGCCTCGGCCGCTGCCAGGCCATCGTTGCCGACTTGGGCCTCGGCGGTGACCAAGGTGGTGCTGCCCTCCGGGTCGCCCCAGGCCGCTTGCAGCTGCAGCACCCCACCTGCGATGGTGGCGTGCGCTGCCAAAGGCATGGAGCAGCTGCCGCCCATGGCGCGGCTGACTGCACGCTCGGCCGCCACCCGCCGCCACGAGGGGGCATCGGCCAAAGAGGCCAACAAGGCGCGCAAATCGGCCCGATCGCTGCGGATCTCGATGCCCAAAGCGCCCTGCCCTGCGGCGGGCAGCATTTGTTCGGTCTCAAAAATATGCCGAATGCGCGCCACCAAGCCCAAGCGCTTGAGACCTGCTGCGGCCAGCACAATGCCAGCGTATTGGCCTTCGTCGAGTTTGCGCAAACGCGTGTCCAAATTGCCACGCAGGGGCTCGATCTTCAAGTCAGGCCGAAGCGCACGCAGCAAAACTGTGCGACGCAAACTGGAGGTGCCCACCACCGCACCAGACGGTAAATCTTCCAGGCGGGCGTATTGGGGCGAGACCCAGGCGTCTCGCGGGTCCTCGCGTTCCATGATGCAGGCCAGCTCAAAGCCCTCGGGCATGTCCATGGGCACGTCTTTGAGCGAGTGCACCGCGATGTCGGCGTGGCCTTCTTGCAGCGCGACTTCCAGCTCTTTGACGAACAGGCCCTTGCCACCCACTTTGGACAAGCTGCGGTCCAGGATTTGGTCGCCCTGCGTGGTCATGCCCAACAAGCGGACTTGGCAGCCCAGGCCCTCCAGCAAGGATTTCACATGCTCGGCTTGCCACAAAGCCAAGCGGCTCTCACGGGTGGCGATGACGATGGTGGGCAGCTTGGACTCGGTCACGGCGGGTTTCCTGAAAATGATGCTGATCCCATCCGAATGAAACCAACTGGTAATTTTGTCTCTCGCGGCGATGCTAGCATGATGTCAAGGCAAACTGACACCCCGTGACCCACCCCAGACAGCCCGTACCACCCGACCCCATACCCACCCCCTCAGGCGCACAACACCCATGAAACAGGCCATCCCCGACCCAAGCCATTCCGCTCAAACCAAGGGGCATACCAAAGGCCCTACCCGAGCCCAACGCGACAGCGAGCGCCCCCTGACCGAAGACATCCGCCTGCTGGGCCGCCTGCTGGGCGATGTCATTCGGCTGCAAGAAGGCCCCGAGGCCTATGACTTGGTCGAGCAAATCCGCCAGCTCTCAGTGGCTTTCAGGCGCGATGCCGACCAAGAAGCCGACAAGGCGCTGAAAAAACTGCTCAAAAACCTGTCTGGCGAGCGCGCTGTGAGCGTGATCCGCGCCTTCACCTACTTTTCGCACCTGGCCAATTTGGCCGAAGACCGCCACCACATCCGCCGCCGTGCCCTGCACGAACGGGCCGGCCACACGCAAGAGGGCAGCATCGACGTGGCCCTGCAGCGCCTGCGCTGGGCGGGCATCACGCCCCAAAGCATCTCGGCCATGCTGGCCACCAGCTATGTCTCGCCGGTGCTCACCGCCCACCCCACCGAAGTACAGCGTAAAAGCATTTTGGATGCTGAGCGCGACATCGCCCACTTGCTGACCGAGCGCGACGCCATCAAGGCCCGCGCCGCTGCCGTGAACGCCGCCAAAGACGCGCTCAGCCCCAAAGAGCTGGCCGCCAACGAGCAGCAAATGCGCGCCCGGGTCATGCAACTGTGGCAAACCCGCTTGCTGCGCTTTACCAAGCTGACCGTGGCCGACGAGATCGAGAACGCCTTGAGCTACTACGAAGCCACGTTTTTGCGCGAGATCCCCAAGCTGTATGCCGAACTGGAGCAGGCCCTGCCCGGCCAGCCGATTGCCAGCTTTTTGCGCATGGGGCAGTGGATAGGCGGCGACCGCGACGGCAACCCCAACGTCACCGCCGCCACGCTGGAACAAGCCTTGTCGCGTCAAAGCGACGTGGCCCTGCGCCACTACCTGACCGAGGTGCACTTATTGGGTGGTGAGCTGTCGTTGTCGGCCATGCTGGTGCCTTTTGGCCCCGAGATGTTGGCCTTGGCCGAGCGCTCGCCCGACACCAACGCACACCGCCAAGACGAGCCCTACCGCCGGGCGCTCACTGGCATCTACGCCCGCTTAGCCGCCACGCTGAGCCACTTGACCGGCGGAGAAGCCGCCCGGCATGCCGTGGCGCCGCAAAGCCCCTACCCCGACGCCGAGGCGTTTTTGGCCGACTTGCGGCTGATCGAAGCCTCACTCTTGAGCCACCAAGCCCAGGCGCTGGCCGCGCAGCGCCTGCACCCGCTGATCCGCGCCGTGGCGGTGTTTGGCTTTCATTTGGCCACGGTGGACCTGCGCCAAAGCTCAGACAAGCACGAAGAGGTGGTGGCCGAATTGTTGGCCGTGGCGCGTGTGGCGCCGCACTACAGCCAACTGGGCGAACAGGCCAAACAAAGGCTGCTGCTGGGCCTGTTGAACGATGCCCGCCCGCTGCGCGTGCACGCCGCCGCGTACAGCGACCACGCGCATTCTGAGTTGGCGATTTTTGCATCCGCAGTGCGCCTGCGCGCCCGCTTTGGCCCGCAGGCCATACGCCACTACATCATCAGCCACACCGAAAGCGTGAGCGACTTGCTCGAGGTGCTGCTGCTGCAAAAAGAAGTGGGCCTGATGCGCGGCACACTGGACAGTGAGGCCCGCAACGACCTGATCGTGGTGCCCTTGTTCGAGACCATCGACGACCTGCGCAACGCAGCGCCCATCATGCGCGACTTCTATGCCCTGCCCGGGGTGGCCGCCCTGATCGCCCGCTCAGGGAGCGAACAAGACATCATGCTGGGCTACTCGGACAGCAACAAAGACGGCGGCATCTTCACCAGCAACTGGGAGCTGTACCGCGCCGAAATCGCCTTGGTCGAGCTGTTTGACACTTTGGCGCGCAGCCACGGCATCACCTTGCGCATGTTCCATGGCCGGGGCGGCACCGTGGGCCGAGGCGGCGGCCCCAGCTACCAGGCCATCTTGGCGCAGCCACCGGGCACGGTGCGCGGGCAAATTCGCCTGACCGAGCAAGGCGAGGTGATCGGGGCCAAATTTGCCAATCCAGAAATTGGCCGCCGCAACCTGGAAACCTTGGTCGCAGCCACTTTGGAGGCGACTTTGCTCCAGCCCACCAAACCCGCGTCCAAGGTCTTTTTGGCAGCCGCTGAACGCTTGTCGCAAGCCAGCATGGCCGCTTACCGGGGCTTGGTCTACGAAACACCGGGCTTTACCGACTACTTCTTTGGTGCCACACCGCTCAAAGAGCTGACCCAACTGAACATCGGCTCACGCCCGGCATCGCGCAAAGCGCTGGAAAAAATCGAAGACCTGCGGGCCATCCCCTGGGGTTTCAGCTGGGGCCAATGCCGCCTGACCCTGCCCGGTTGGCTGGGTTTTGGCTCAGCCGTGGCCGCATTTTTGGACAAACCCGATGCGGCCGAACGCCAAGCCGCACTGGCCTTGCTGCAAAAAATGTACCGCCAATGGCCGTTCTTCCGCACCTTGTTGTCCAACATGGACATGGTGTTGGCCAAGAGCGACTTGGCCCTGGCCTCGCGCTACGCCGAGTTGGTCAGCGACGCCCGCCTGCGCAAAAAAATCTTTACCGCGATCGAGGCCGAATGGCAGCGCACCGCTGACGCGCTGACCCAAATCACGGGTGAGAAAAACCGACTGGCCAGCAACCCGGCGCTGGACCGCTCGATTCGACACCGCTTTCCGTACATCGACCCGCTGCACCACTTGCAAGTTGAGCTGATCCGCCGCTACCGGGCCGGCTTGGCCGACGAGCGGGTGCAGCGCGGCATCCACATCAGCATCAATGGGATCGCGGCGGGGCTGCGCAACACGGGCTGAACACTTTGCCAATCGAGCGCTTGGCGCCTTGGCATGCATGTGGCCCAACACCGCCCAGTCAAAACCCTCAAAACATGCCCAAAAGGCCTTGTCAAAGCGTTTTGTGTCCAGGGTTTGTGCCCCACTGCGGTGCCGATTGAAGGCCAGCGATTGCAGGGCACGTACTTTGAGCCAGCTGCCTTTGGCCCCGCACAATGCCCACACCCCTCGCGCAACACATCCCGCCTGCGGGCAGCGCCATCAAAGCCGATCGGCGGTGTCCACCCGCGCCGAGGCGGGCAAGCCAAAGACCCGGTCGAAGCACCAGGTGAACCCGATGGCATAAAAGAAAAAGAACGCGAGCAAGCCCAGATTGGCCAGCAAGGCGGCTGTGAGTGAAATGTCGAGCCACAGCGACATGACGGGCAGCAAGATGATCACCAGGCCCCCCTCAAAACCCGCCCCGTGGGCCAGCCGCCGGGCCAAAGAGCGGCCCCGCACAGATTGGCGAGCCTCCCAGCGCTCAAAAAGCCAGTTGAAGACATAGTTCCAGGTCAGCGCCATCGTGGACAGCACCACCGCCAGACCGAATGTGGAGGTGGGCGACTTGTCAAAGGCCAGGCTCAACACGGGCCCGACCACCGCGATGGCGATGGCCTCGTACAACAGGGCTTGCAGAACGCGGCGCTTGGTGGGGGACATGGCAGGCACAAAGTTGAGGGAGCAGCAAGGATAGCGCAGGCCATGGGCTGCGACATGGGCTGCGACATGGGCAACTGCCCGCGTGGCGGTTTCAGCCCAATGCCAGCTTCGCTGCCGCCCTCGCCCGCGCCGTGTGCAGTTTTTGGTAGCTGTCGAGCAAGCGCTGGTGCCGGTCCAAGCCCTCTAGCTTGAGGCTGGTGGGCGTGAGGCCATGAAAGCGCAGGCTGCCGTCCACCGAGCCGGTGGCTGCAGCCATGCGCTCGTCGCCGAACATGCGGCGGAAGTTGAGCTCGTAATCCGCCAAGGCCAAGTCCTCGTCCAACGTCACCTCGAGCACCACGTTCACGGCTTGGTAAAACAAGCGGCGCTCCAGCGTGTTGTCGTTGTACTGCAGGAATGCGCCCACCCGTTCGTGGGCCTGTTCCAGCTGCTGCAAGGCCAAATGAATCAAGAGCTTGAGCTCCATCACCGTCAGCTGCCCCCACACCGTGTTCTCGTCAAAGGCGATGCCGATCAGCGTGGCAATGTCCAGGTAATCGTCGAGTTCGTTGTTCTCCAACCGCTCGAGCAGAGCCGCCAGCGCCGCGTCGTCCAATTTATGCAGATTGAGCACATCGGCGCGGAACAAGAGGGCTTTGTTGGTGTTGTCCCAAATCAAATCGTCCACCGGGTAAACCTCGGAATAACCGGGCACCAAGATGCGGCAAGCAATGGCACCGAGTTGGTCGTGCACCGCCACATAGGCTTGTTTGCCCATGGCCTGCAAGATGCCAAACAGCGTGGCCGCCTCTTGGGCGGTGGCATCGTTGCCCTCCCCGGCAAAGTCCCAGGCTACAAATTCGTGATCCGACCGGGCGCTGAAAAACCGCCACGACACCACGCCGCTGGAGTCGATGAAGTGCTCGACAAAGTTGTTCGGCTCGGTCACCGCATTGCTGACAAAGGTGGGCGCTGGCAAATCATTCAGACCCTCAAAACTGCGGCCCTGCAGCAGCTCGGTCAGGCTGCGCTCCAGCGCCACCTCCATGCGCGGGTGCGCGCCAAAGGAGGCGAACACACCGCCGGTGCGCGGGTTCATCAGGGTCACGCACATCACCGGGTAGACACCGCCGAGCGATGCGTCTTTGACCAAGACCGGAAAGCCTTGCGCCTCCAAGGCCTCGATGCCCGCCACGATGCCGGGGTAATTCGCCAACACGGCTGGCGGCACGTCGGGTAAAGCCATTTCACTTTCGATGATCTCGCGCTTGACGGCGCGCTCAAAAATTTCGGACAGGCACTGCACTTGGGCTTCCACCAAGGTGTTGCCCGCGCTCATGCCGTTGCTGACAAACAGGTTTTCCACCAGGTTGGAGGGGAAGTAAACCACCTCGCCGTCGGACTGGCGCACATAGGGCAGCGCACAAATGCCGCGCGAGGGCTTGCCCGAGTTGGTGTCGAACAGGTGCGAGGCTTTAAGCTCGCCGTCGGGGTTGTAAATGGCCAAGCAATGTTCGTCCAACAAGCCTTTGGGCAGTGCATCGCGTTTGCCGGGCTGAAACCAACGCTCTTGGGGGTCGTGCACAAAATCGGCCTGGGCGATGTCTTCGCCAAAAAACACGCCCGCGTAAAAGTGGTTGTTGTTCAGGCGCTCGATGTATTCACCCAAAGCCGAGGCCAAGGCGCTCTCTTTGCTCGAGCCCTTGCCGTTGGTGAAGCACATGGGCGAGTGCGCGTCGCGGATGTGCAGCGACCAGACGTTGGGCACCAGGTTGCGCCAGGACGCGATCTCGATCTTGATGCCCAAGTTCGCCAACACCGCCGTCATGTTGGCGATGGTCTGCTCCAGCGGCAAGTCCTTGCCCGCAATGAAGGTCTGTGCCTGCGCTTCGGGCTTGAGCGTGAGCAAGGCCTGCGCGTCGGTATCCAAGTTGTCCACCGCATCAACGATGAAGGTGGGGCCCGCTTGGATCGCCTTTTTGACCGTGCAGCGGTCAATCGACCGCAAGATGCCTTGGCGGTCTTTGTCGGACAGGTCGGCCGGCAACTCCACCTGAATTTGGAGGGTCTGCAAGTAACGGTTGTCGGGGTCCACGATGTTGTTTTGCGACAGGCGAATGTGCTCAGTGGAGATGCCGCGCGTCTCGCAATACAGCTTCACAAAATACGCCGCGCACAAAGCCGAAGACGCCAAAAAATAATCAAACGGCCCCGGCGCCGAGCCATCGCCCTTGTAACGAACAGGCTGATCGGCCACCACGGTGAAGTCGTCAAACTTAGCCTCCAGGCGAAGCTTGTCGAGAAAATTGACTTTGATTTCCATGCGGTGTTTCCGGGCAATAGAGGCGTCCCAGCGGCCGACAAAAGGTCGATCAGCGGCGGGGGAGGTAAAAGAAGGGGGGTAGTTTGCCTGAACAGGTCGCGTCAACGGATCACTGCGGGTTTCAAAGTGATGGCGAATTTGGGGAGTGCGGTGCAATCGCAGCATCCGATGACTGGGGGGAAATAAAAGCTTCACGCAAGCCCACAAATATCGCAGATTGCCAAATATAGGCCATTGGCCTACACTCAGCCATGGAATTCGAGTGGGATGAAACCAAAAGCGAAACCTGTTTTCAGGAACGAGGGTTCGACTTTGCTTATGCAGCCCAAGCCTTCTTTGACCCCCATCGACTCATCCGCGCAGACCAGCGACACAGCTACGGTGAAGAACGATTTCAACTCACAGGGCGCATCGCGTCACGCATCTTTGTGGTGGTCTACACCCCGCGCGCCAACGCAACCCGCATCATCTCCGCCAGAAAAGCCAACACCCGAGAGGTCAAGCACTATGAAAATGACACGAATGAAGATTGATCCCGCAAAGATGGCTGGGCAAAGCATCGGGCGAATCAACCCCGCCCAGGTCGACGCCACCACAGAAGCGCAAATGGCCGTGCAAATGGCGCAAGACGAAGCACTGGCCATGCAAGACGCGGCCAAGTTTGCCCGCCGCGTGCGCCGCCGTCTGGGCTTTAGCCAGGCTGAATTTGCTACACGCATCGATGTGTCACTGGAAACCATCCGCAACTGGGAACAAGGCAAACGCAGCCCCACAGGCGCGGCCAAGGCCTTGCTCAAGGTCTTGGACAAAGCGCCCGAAGCAGCGCTGGCAGCATTGCACTGAAGCAAGCTTCAACAGTTCATAGAACATGACCGAAAAAATCAAAGCCGCCGACCTGCCCGACTTCGACATGGCCGAATACCTCCAGACCGACGAGGACGTGGCCAATTATCTGACGCTGGTGCTGGCAGAAAACGACCCCGCCGAGCTAACCCTCGCCCTGGGCAACATCGCCCGCGCACGCGGCATGACCGAAGTGGCCCGAGCCTCCGGCCTGACCCGCGAAGCCCTCTACAAAGCCCTGCGCCCCACATCGCAGCCGCGCTTTGACACGATTGCCCGCGTCTGCACGGCGCTGGGGGTGAAGTTGGTGGTGCAGCCGATGCAGGCTTGAGCTGCTTGAATTCCTCTTCTGAAGGGATTGACCATGCAAAACTCTTTTCACTTAATGCAACCCGACCATCTTTCAGTGCGCGTGAATGACGCTGAGAAATTACATCGCCTGTTCGCTGAAGTTTTAGGGTTGCCAGTCAGTTGGCCATTGCAATCGATTGCCTTTGCGAAGTTCTCATGGGTAAGCGTTGGCAACACCAATATTGAGTTCTGGCAAGCCAGCAACAACAGCGACCTGCCGTTAGAGGGCAAGCCACTCATCCCTTTCGTGCATGGCATTGCTGTTGATTGCGACGACGTAGCCAAGACCGTTGAGCAATTGCGTGGTATTGGGTTTGCATGCACGCCAGCAAAGTCCTTTGGAACATCTGGCGCTGATGGTGTGCAGTTGAACGCTTGCACCAAGGCCCAGTTGTTGGAAATATCAGCGCCCAAGTGTCAAGTGTTCTTGTGTCATTGGCATCCCGAGGGGCTTATTTTTCCGTGGAAAGAAAAGCTCGGTGCCACCGAACGGCGCAGACGCGAAAAGCAGGCGTTGTCTGAATCTGGCGGGGGTGCCCTGGGAATTTCAGGTTTGGCCGAAATCCGAATGAGTGTCCCGGATATTGAACACGCTGCGCGCGGCTGGGACCTGGTCTATCGGCGAATAGCTGGGCGGGATCACTGCTGGGATTTGGGCGACAAAATGATGCTGTCCCTGCATGCGGGGCCCTTGCAGGTGGTAACGTCATTGATGTTTCGTGTGCACTCGTTTGAAAAAGCCAAGGTCGCACTGAAAGAACGCGGTCTGCTGGGTGAGCATACTGGGAACGAAGCTCAGATTCTTCCAGATGCTGTCGACGGTCTCGATTTTCGACTTGTCCGATGATGTGCAACTCATGCCTGCGCCAGCAGGCGCACATCTTTCAAGCTGTCTTTCATTTCAATCTGCGCCATCTTCAGGTCATAGGCAGATTGCAGGTTGAGCCAATATTGCGGCGTTTGCCCCAGTGCACGGCCAAGGCGAAGAGCCAATTCGGCTGTCACCGGGCGATCACCTTTGAGCAAATGCGACACACGCATGGCGGATACCCCAATGGCTTCTGCGAATGCAGCTTGGGTCATGGCCAGTTCTTGCAGTGTCTCGTGCAAGAACTCACCGGGGTGAACAGCTGGCAAACCATCCACAGGATTTTTGGCAATCATCTTCATCGCTCCTCAGTGGTCATCCACTATTTCAACGTCATGCGCATGCCCATGTTCAAACCGAAAGCACAAACGCCAACGGTCATTCACTCGAATGTTCCATTTGCCTGCCAAATCACCCGTTAACGCCTCCAAGCGGTTGGACGGGGGCATACGCAAGTCATCGACTTCGACCGCCGCATGCAGCTGAGTCAATCTCATCACGGCACGCTTGAGGATCTCCGGTGGCAAGCGACGTGATTTGCCTGTCGCAAACAAGCGCTCAGTTTCGTCACTGGCAAAGCTTTCGATCATGCCTCAATCATAAACAATTTGTTTATTAAAAGCAATGCGCGTCAAATACCAAACGCCCCCTCAATGGTTCAACTGCCCCCAAGCCTTCTCCAACCGCTTGATGCTGACCGGCTGCGGCGTGCGCAACTCTTGCGCGAAGAAGCTCACGCGCAGCTCTTCCAGTAGCCAGCGGAACTCCAGCATGCGGGCGTCTTGCGCGCCTTTGCGATCGGCCACCAGACGCCAGTAGCGTTGTTCTTGCGGTTTGATCTCTGCCAAGCGCAGCGCGTCGCGGGCGGGGTCGGCGCGGTATTTGTCCAGGCGCAGGGTGATGGCCTTGAGGTAGCGGGCACAGTGCTGCAACTGCGGCCACGGCGTGGCGGCCATGAAGTTTTTGGGCATCAGGCGTTGCAGTTGCGCTGTGCAGTCGGCCGTCGCGTCGGGGGCGTTTTTGCTGTCTTTGATTTTGCGGGTGGCCGCGCCAAACTCCAGCAAGATGCTGCCCGCCAGCCGGGCCACTTCGTTGGCGATCAGGGTGAGACGCCCCCGGCCTTCTTCGATACGGCGCTTGAAAGTCAGCTCGTCATTGGGCAGCGTATCGAGCAAGAAGGCGCGGTCGAGTGCCACGTCGATGATCTGGGCTTTGAGCTCGTCGGCGGTGCCCAAAGGCATGAATGCCACGGCCATTTTTTGCAGGTCGGGGAGGTTTTTCTCAAGGTACTTGAGCGCGTCTTTGATCTGCAACGCAAACAGGCGGCGCAGGCCCGCACGGTTTTTGGCGGCGGCAACGTCGGGCTCGTCAAACACTTCGATGGCGACGGCGTCTTGCATGTCCACCAGCGCGGGGAAGCCGATCAGGGTTTGACCTCCTTTGCTGATTTCCATCAGTTCGGGCAGTTCGCCGAAGGTCCAGGCGGTGTAGCGCTGGGGGGTGACTGGCGCTTGTTGACTGGATTGCCGCGCTTCGCTCGCAATGACGGAGGCTTTGTCGTCGCGAGCTGTGGCACGTCGTGGCGATGCAGCCTGCGTGTCATTGGATTGCCGCGCTTCGCTCGCAATGAC
>NZ_JBIKIL010000106.1:0-13995 GCF_044361645.1 Limnohabitans sp.
GTCACTGCGAGGAGCGCAGCGACGTGGCAGTCCATGGATTGCCGCGCTTCGCTCGCAATGACGGCCGAAATCTACGTCACTGCGAGGAGCGCAGCCCAACTCGCCGTCACTGCGAGGAGCGCAGCCCAACCCCCCGTCACTGCGAGGAGCGCAGCGACGTGGCAGTCCATGGATTGCCGCGCTTCGCTCGCAATGACGGCCGAAATCTACGTCACGGCGAGGCGCGCAGCCCAACCCGCCGTCACTGCGAGGAGCGCAGCGACGTGGCAGTCCATGGATTGCCGCGCTTCGCTCGCAATGACGGCCGAAATCTACATAACTGCGCAGCCCAACCCGCCGTCACTGCGCAGCCCAACCCATCGTCACTGCGCAGCCCAACCCATCGTCACTGCGCAGCCCAACCCATCGTCACGGGAAGGCGCAAAGCGCCACTCGCCTCAATCGTGTTTGAGGCCCTTGGGCATGGGGAATTTGATGGTTTCCTGTATGCCGTCCAGCGTGCGCACCGACACCGCACCCAAGGCACGCAGCCGCGCAATCACCTCTTGCACCAGCACATCCGGGGCCGAAGCACCAGCGGTCAGGCCTACTTTTTGCGTGCCTTCAAACCAAGCTTCCTGCAAGTCCGCCGCACTGTCCACCATGTAGGCGGGTGTGCCCAAACGGTCGGCCAGCTCGCGCAGCCGGTTGCTGTTGGAGCTGGTGGGGCTGCCCACCACGATCACCACGTCCACCAAAGGGGTCATGAGTTTGACCGCATCTTGGCGGTTTTGGGTGGCGTAGCAAATGTCTTGCTGCTTGGGCTCGCGCACCTGAGGAAAGCGCGCTTTGACGGCGGCCACAATCTCGGCCGCGTCGTCCACGCTCAGGGTGGTTTGCGTGACCACCGCCAACAACGCGGTTTGGGCGGGCTGCACTTTGCCCACATCCTCCACGCCTTCGACCAAGTGGATGCCGCTGTCGAGCTGGCCCATGGTGCCTTCCACCTCAGGGTGGCCCTTGTGCCCGATCATGATGAACTCATAGCCCTCTTTGTGCAGCTTGGCCAGCTCCACATGCACCTTGCTGACCAGCGGACAGGTGGCATCAAAGATGCGAAAGCCGCGTCGCTCGGCCTCGTCCTGGATCGCCCGGCTCACGCCGTGCGCACTGAAAATCAAGGTGGCACCCGGCGGCACATCGGCCAGCTCTTCGATGAAGATCGCGCCCTTTTCTTTCAGGTCGTTGACCACATAGGTGTTGTGCACGATCTCATGGCGCACATAGATGGGGCGGCCGAACTTGCTCAGCGCATGCTCCACGATGTCGATCGCACGGTCCACACCGGCGCAAAAACCGCGTGGTTCGGCCAACAGCACTTCAGATGTCATCACAGCACCCCGATCAGTTCAACTTCAAAGGTCACAGGCTGACCGGCCAGCGGGTGGTTGAAGTCAAACAAGACCGCGCCCTCCTCGTTCACTTGCAACACGGTGCCGGCATAAGAACCCAGACCATCGGGCGTGGGAAATTGCACCACATCGCCCGCCGCGTATTGTTCGCTCGGATCGCCCAATTCACGCAGCAATTGACGGGCCACCCACTGCTGCATGTCAGCAATGTGCTCGCCAAAGGCCTCGCCTGCCGGAATGTCCAGCACCACCCGTGTGCCCTCGGCCAGGCCCAGCAAGCGCTGTTCCACAGCGGGCGACAAGGCGCCAGAGCCCAGCGACAAGGTGGCCGGTTTTTCCTTGAAAGTGTTGATGATGTCGCCCTGCGGCCCAGCCAGGCGGTAGTGCAGCGTCAAGAAAGAGGCGGGTTCGACAATGGGCATAAGGGTTTTCTGGAATGCCGCTCATGCGGCCAAACAGGCATAAAGAAGCCACTATTGTAAAAAGCCCAGCCAAGCTGTCCCAGCCAAGGGGATAAGCGGGACCGAGGGCCGCTCCGGGGAGGGGCAGACCATGAGCATCAAAGACTTGCCAGCCGATGCGCGTCCGCGCGAAAAACTGCTGGCCCGTGGCCCGCAGGCCCTGAGCGATGTCGAGCTGCTGGCCATCTTGCTGCGCACCGGCATGGTGGGCAAAAACGTGTTCCAGTTGTCCGAAGAGCTCTTAGGGCCTGACGGTATTGCCGGTTTGCTCAATGCCACTGTGCAGTCGCTGAAAATGGTCAAAGGTTTGGGGCCAGCCAAACAGGCCGAGCTGTTGGCCGTATTCGAGATGGCGCGCCGGGCCTTGAGCCAGCGCCTGAAAGAGCGCGAGGGGTTTCATTCGCCCGATGCGGTCAAGCAGTATCTGCAACTGCAGTTGGCGCACAAAAACCACGAGGTTTTTGCCGTGCTTTTTTTAGACACCCAAAACCGCATGCTGGGTCTGGAAGAACTGTTTCGCGGCACCCTCAGCCAAACCAGCGTCTACCCACGCGAAGTCGTCATGCGCGCCCTGCACCACCAAGCCGCCGCCGTGGTGCTGTCGCACAACCACCCCAGTGGCTCGGTGCAACCCAGCCGAGCCGACGAGCACCTGACACAAACCCTCAAGGCGGCTTTGGCCTTGGTGGACGTGCGCGTGCTCGACCACATCATCGTCTGCCAAGGCGAGACTTTGTCGATGGCTGAGCGTGGTTTGATGTGACATCCACCCACACTGCCGCTGCCGATGGCCCACACAAGGCCGCCTGTCATCCTGGCCTTGTGCTGGCGTCATCTCAGGCGCTTGTCTCTGTCATCCCGGCCCTGCGCCGGAAGGACAGAGGGCACAGGAGGTGTTCGCAAAGGGCAGCCGTTTTCACGGGCTCCCGGGTCTTCGCCCGGGATGAAAAAAGCACAGGCCTGTGTGCAAGCCGACAGGCTTGTTTTGGCATCTGCAATGCCCGATGTGCCTGGCCTGGGTTGCCGGTGTTGCACTGGCCAGCGCTCAACACACATCAAGCGCCCTGCAACACCCGCCGAAAGAGGCTTTCTACTTGGTTGGCAATGGCGCGCCATTCCCATTTTTGGATGCTTTTGGAGGCGTGCTGCCTGGCCTGCTGCAGGCCAAGGCTTTTTTGCGTGATGGCCAAGGCGCGCAACACATAAGCCTGAGGGTCTTCGCCAGCCACCAACCAACCGTTGTGCTCGTCCTCAATGACTTCTTTGGCGGCTGCGCAGTCAAAGGCCAGCACGGGGGTGCCACTGGCCAAGGCTTCCAGGGTCACGTTGCCAAATGTCTCGGTCAGGCTGGTGAACAAGAACAAGTCGGCACTGGCATAGGCCACCGCCAATTGGGCGTGCGTGACCATGCCCATGAAGATCGCGTCGGGGCAATCGGCTTGCAGTTTGCTGCGGTAAGGCCCATCCCCACAAAAGACCAATTTCACGCGTCGCTTGTTTTGTTTCAAGGCCAGGTAAGTCTTGACGCTGAGGTCCAGGTTTTTCTCGGTGGCCAAGCGCCCCACAGACAACAAGACCAAGGTATTTTCATCGGCCTGCCATGTGCTGCGCAGGGCCAAGCTGCGTTTGCTGGGGGTGAACATGTGGCTGTCAACTCCCCGCGCGACCACTTGCAAGTTGAGGAAACCCAGGCGGTGGAGCTGTTCGTGCATGGCCTGTGTGGGCACCATGGTGCAAAGCGTTCGGTTGTGAAATTTTCGCAAATAGGCCACGATGGGTTTTTGCAGCCAACCGATGCCGTAGTGGTGGCTGTAGCTTTGAAAATTGGTTCTGAAGTCCGATGTCACCGGCAAACGCAGCACACGCGCGGCCCGCAGTGCCGACCAACCCAAGGGGCCTTCGGTGGCGATGTGCACGATGTCGGGCCGTTTTTGGCTCCAAGCTTGGACCAGTGATTTTTTGCTCGGAAAGCCCAGCTTGAGGTCGGGGTAGCGCGGGATGGGCATGCCTTTGAGAAGCAACTCGCTCCAGCCATCTCGGTGGCTTTCCGTTTCGTGACGTTGTTGCCGGGGCCGGATGAGTTGAATGGTGTGTTGCCGTTCGCTCAATTCGCGCACCAAGCGCGACAAGGTAAGGGCAACACCGTTGACCTCGGGTGGCCATGTTTCGGTGACCACGGCGATGCGCAGGCGTGGCTCGCTGGGTTCGATGTTTTCGACCAGGTAGGGGGCTGATTCAAGCTCTTGCATGGCCCCATGGTGCGGGCGCTTTTTAACAGTTTGATGACAAACATGCTGTCATGGTTTTTTCACACGACTTGATCATGATCTTCACATTCTTAACCAGTGAGGTCGATGTGAAAGATTTCTTCAAAGAGTTGCAAGTTCAGCGTTGGGACGATCACCGCTACTACCACCACTGCCGCATCAACCAGTCCTTGCATTTGCTCAGTGCCATGGCTTTTGTTGTGGCTTATGCTTTGTTGTTCATCGACCCGGCCATGGCGGCGCTGTTGGCGTGGATGGTGTCGATGACATCAAGGCAAGCGGGGCATTTTTTCTTTGAACCCTTGGGCTATGACCATGTCAACCAAGCCAGCAACGCGTTCAAGGAAGAGATCAAGGTGGGCTACAACTTGCGCCGCAAAGTGGTGTTGCTCAGCGCATGGGCTTTCTTGCCTTTGCTCATTTTCATGAACCCCGGGCTTTGGGGTGTGCTGCCCGCACACGAGACCTTGCCAGAGTTCTTGCGGGCTGTGGGTTACGCCTGGTTGTACCTGGGTGCGGCGGCTTTGTTGTTTCGCACCGTGCACTTGTTCTTTTTGAAAGATGTGCAAACCGGTCTGGTCTGGATGAGCAAAATTGTGAGCGATCCGTTTCACGACATCTACCTCTACCACAAAGCCCCTTGGCAACTGCTGCGCGGCGAGCGTTTTGCCCCGGAGCATTTGCAGGCAAACCGTTGATGGGGCCTCGCCCCAGACTTGTCCATGGGGCCTCCGGTTCTGCCGATGGGCAGCCGGTCTTGCCCTTTGGGCAGGCCGGGGCACCCAGGGTCAGCCGAACAGGGTTTCCTTCAAGATGCGGCGGCGAATGTTTTGGTTGCTCATTTCAGGGGTCTGCCACCACCAGCCGTCGCGCTGCATTTGCTGCGCCGCCAGCACGCACTTTTGCAGCACCGCCTCGAAGTCGGCATCGCTGTAATTGAGGCTGAAGATCAATCGCCCTGTGCCCACCCAACTGAGCGCCAAGCCATGCAGTCTGAGGTAGTACTGCAGCATCCAGTTGTAGCGGCTGGGCTGCGTGTAAAAAAGCGTCCACACGCTCGACATATTGGCCGCTTGCAAGGGCAGGCCCAGCGCTTGCATGGTGCTGTTGAAGCGTGCAGCGCGGGCATTCCAGCGCTCGTCCAAGCCCTCATAGAGGGCCTTGACCTCAGGGGTTTGCAGTTCTTCCAAAAATGCGGCCATGGCACCCATGACGGCCGGGTGGGCGTTGAAGGTGCCGCGCGCAAAACAAATGTTGGCGGGCTTTTTCTCATCAAATCGGCGCATCCAATGGCGTTGGCCACACACCACGCCCACTGGGAAACCGCCGCCCAAGGTCTTGCCGTAGGTGACCATGTCGGCCTGCACGCCAAAGTAAGCTTGGGCACCGCCTGCGGCCAAGCGAAAGCCCAAAAAGACCTCGTCAAAAATCAGCGCAATGCCGCGTTCGCTACAAACTTGGCGCAAGGCCTTGAGCCAAGCGGTGTAGGCCTCGCGGTCATAGCAGGCGCGTCGGCTGCTGTCCACCAAGGTGGAGTCGCCCGGCGCGTTGGCGTTGGTGTGCAAGGCCTGCAAGGGGTTGATCAGCACGCAGGCAATGTCTTTGCGGCTGCGCAGCACCTTCAAGCTGCGCTCGCTCATGTCGCTCAGGGTGTAGGTCTCGCGGGGCGGCATCGGGTTGCCAGGGCCCGGTTGCACATCTTCCCACCAGCCGTGGTAGGCCCCGCAAAAGCGCACGATGTTTTTGCGCCCGGTGTGGTAACGCGCCAAGCGCACGGCCTGCATGACCGCCTCGGTGCCCGACATGTGAAAAGACACTTCGTCCAGGCCCGTGATGGCTTTCAGGCGCTGGGCATTGCCCGCCACCACCGGATGGTAAGAGCCCAACACCGGCCCCAGCGCTTGGGTGCGTGCCATGCCTTGGGCCATGGTGCGCTTGTAAAAATCAGCGCCAAACACATTGACACCATAAGAGCCGGTCAGGTCATAAAACACCTGCCCGTCCAAGTCCGTGACCTGCACACCTTGCGCCGATTGCCAAAACGAGCCGACCTTGAGGTGCTTGCGCACCACGGGGCTGAATTGAAAGGGCACGCGGTAGGCCGCCACAAATTGCATGTCCGAGATGTCTTCGCGTGCCGCTTCGCTGGTCTGGATGCTCAAGCGGTGGCGCGTTTGCAAGGTGTCGGCCATGGCCATGAATGCCGCTTGGCGAATGGCCTGGATGCTGTCGGGTGCGCCGTCGCAAGCAAAGAACGCCGATTCGTCAAAGCTGTAGCCCGGCAGCCAGCGGGCCAAGCGTTTGGCCATGCGCGAGTGTCCGGCCAGCGAGCGGTGCTTGGCACGCGAGAGTTCATAGCGCTGATGCAGGCTTGGGGCCAACGCGGCCAACACGCCCAAACTGATCCAAGTGGCGTTCACAGTCGTTTTCCTTGTACCAACAAAATTTCTTTTTATTCAAATTGAGTGACAACATGATGAAATTTCGCCGTCTTTTTCAAAAGTGGGTGTTGCAAGAAGACCTGAATTTTTTGCTCACCAACCGCATACCACGCATCACCTTGACCCGCTTCATGGGTTGGTGGAGCCAGATTCGGCACCCCTGGGTGGTCAAGTCGTCCATGGCGGTGTGGGGCTGGTTCAGTGAACTGGATTTGAGCGACGCCAAGCAACAGCAATTTGACAGCTTGCATGCCTGCTTCACGCGCGAACTGCGGCCCGGTGCACGGCTCATCAACCCCGACCCCACGCTCATGACCTCGCCTTGCGATGCCATCGTCGGCGCATGCGGTACGGTGACGCAAGGGCAGGTGTTTCAGGCCAAGGGCTTTGCGTACCCATTGCAAACCTTGCTGGGCACATCCGAGCGCTGCCAGCACTGGCCTGCTGCGCTTGAAGGCGGCACTTACCTGACCTTGCGCCTGACCAGCAGCATGTACCACCGCTTTCACGCGCCGCACGATGTGCAGCTCCAGCATGTGACTTACATCTCGGGCGACACCTGGAATGTGAATCCGGTAGCGCTGCAGCGTGTGAAAGCCTTGTTTTGTCAAAACGAACGGGCCGTGCTGCACATGCAAACGGCGCAAGGTGTCCCTTTTTTGATGGTGCCAGTGGCGGCGATATTGGTGGCCAGCATGCGCTTTCACGCAGTCGATGTGCTGCTCAACCTGCGCTACCGAGGGCCCAATGAAATGCCCTGTGATGCCCGCTATGCAAAAGGCCAAGAAATGGGCTGGTTTGAACACGGCTCCACCATTTTGGTGTTTGTGCCCAAGGGCTATGTTTTGACCGAAGGCATTGCAACAGGTCAGCGCATTCAAATGGGCCAGGCCTTGCTGGCAAGGTCGGACCGATGATTGGATTGCGTGCAAACCCGTTTTTTAAAGCGTCTCAACGGGGTTGCCAAGCTGTTGTCCAGCATGAATGCCGGGGTTGAGCCCCGCATTGGATCAAAGGCTGGCGCAGCGCAAGATGTAGGCGGCTGTACCCTCAGGGTCTTGTTCGTGGGCCAGATGGCCCAAGCCGTCTTGGATCTGCAGTGCAGCTCGTGGCAAGCGTGCGCAGGCTTGGTGGGCCAATGCGGGGGGCACGGTTTCGTCTTGCGCGCCGATGTGCATGAACACCGGCTGGCGAATCTCGTGCAGGCGCGCCGCCAAGGGTTTGAGCCGCCAGGCCGCCATCATCGACAGCACGCCGTGCACATGGCCTGAGTCGCTGAGCACGCGGGTGTAGAGGTCCAGACCTTGTGCATCCAGAGCGGAGCCGGTGCGCGACAGCCAGTCGGCCACGGCCCCGGGTTTGGCCGCCATTTTGGCGGTGGCCCAGGCCGACAGCGGGTTGAGCGCGGCCAGCTTGGCCGCCGGGCCAAACAACCAAGAGGCCAGGCCGGGCAGCGGCAGCCAGGCCGGGTTCAGGCCAATCAGGGTGCTGCGCGAAGCGCTGTCAAAGTGCAGCGCCATGTGCGCGGCAATGGCGGCACCGGCCGAGTGGCCCACGATGACCTGGGGCGTGAGCTTCAGTTGCAGCAACAAGGCGCGCAGGCCCTCGGCCATGCCGGGCAAGGACAGCGCACCTTCAGGCCCCCGGCTGGTGAAAGCGTGGCCGGGCAAGTCGGGCGCAACCACGGTGAAGTGCTCGGCCAGTGTGGGCAGCAAGCCGCGCCAGCTGAAATTGCCCGAGCCCGTGCCGTGCAAAAGCAGCAGGCCAGGGCCTTGGCCCAAGCTTTGCACATGCCACTGAATGCCGCCCGCCTGCACGAAGCGGCTGTGCGCCGCGTGGGGCCAATGCGCTTGATGCGCTGACCACGACATGCTGGGGTAAAAGCGCTCAAACATCGCGGTTCATGGGCTGGGCTTGCGCACGCGCTCGATCGCTTGCGCCATGCGCTGCGACTGCACCTGCGGCATGGGCAGGTAGCTTGCGCCCATGGTGCTGGCCAGTTGCTGCGCTTGCGCGTCGGGCTGCATCGAGGTGTCGATCCACAAAGCGCGGTGCCCGCTGGCGCGCCACTGTTGGCCCCAGTTGTGCGCATCGGTTTGGGCTTGGGCGCGGCCGCCCAGGCCTTGCAGGGTGACGTTGGCGCGGCCGTCGCTCAGCACCACCAGGATGGGCGTGACGCCTTGGCGCTGCAGCTGGGCGGCTTGTTCGTGTGCCATTTTCAGGGCCAGTGCCAGTGGCGTGCCGCCGCCGCCAGGCAGGCCGGTCATGGCGCGTTTGGCGCGCACCAGCGAGCGCGTGGCGGGCAGCAACAACTGCGCCTGTGCGCCCCGAAAGGCCACGATGCACACGCTGTCGCGCCGCGCATAGGACTGCTGCAGCAGCAACTCGACCGCGCCTTTGGCCTCGGCCAGGCGCTGCAATGCGGCCGAGCCGGAGGCGTCGAGCGCCAGGATCAGGCAGCTGGAGGCGCGCTGCTGGTAACGCTGGATGTGGAAGTCTTCGGCGCGAATCGCCACGCGGCCGGTGCTGTGTGCTTGCCGCAAGCGCTGCTTGGGCGCGGCGGCGCGCAAGGTGGCCAGCACATGCAAGCGCGCCTGACCGCCGGGGCGGCCCGGGCGCGGGGGCAGTGGGCGGCCGCGTTGCGAGCCTGCGCGGGTCTGACCGCTGCGCCCGGAGCTTTGTGGGCTGCTCGCGCCCTGGCGGGTCATGAGCGCATCCAGCATGTGCGGCGGCAAGCTGGCCAGGGCGGCGGCGACCAGCATGTCTTGCAGGTCTTGCGCACTGGGCTCGGTGTTCTGTTCGGGCGGTGGGCTGGGGTCTTGGTCTTTTTCCGGTTCCTTCTCAGTTGCTTCTTCGGCGTTTTTTGGAGGTTCTGGCGGCTCTTGTGGCTCTTGTGGTGGTGTGTCGTCTTCCTGTGGCGCAGGCGCTGCTTCTTGCGCAGACGGCTCGGCGGGCCACTGCGTGGCGCGTGGCGCGAGCACGCAGCGCGCGGCAAAGCCCAGGTCGTCCGCCGCCAGCGCTTGGCGCCCGTTCAGCGCCGCATGCGCGCAGGCCAGGCGCAGCGCCAGGCTGGGCACGCGCAAAGAGCCGATGCCCAGGCCCCAAGCGGCCGCGCACAGGGCTTGCATCTGGTCGTCGCTGGCTTGCACCTGTGCCAGCATCTCGCGGGCGCGGGTCAAAGCGCCGGGGCTCAGCCGCAGCTGCAAGCCCTCGGTGTGGGCATCGGCCCAGTCCGCGTGGATGTCGCTGGGCGAGAGCGCGTGCAGGTCCAGCCACAGCCCCAAGCGCTCGGCCAATGCCGCGCCCACGCCCGGTTCGTCGGGCAAAGATTCGTCGAGCGCCACCACGCCAAAGCGGGTGAGCGTGGGTTCAGCGCTGTGGCGGTGGGGGGGCACCTGGCCTTGCTCCAGGGCTTGCACCAAGGGCGCGAGCAGCGCGGGTGACAGGCGCTCGGCCATGGGCAAGCACACCAGGCCTTGGTCGGCTTGTTGCAGCAAGCCCGCTTGGCTGTGCAGCTGGCCGGTTTGCAAGGTGTGGGCCAGGTCGATGCCGCCCAGCAGCCGCTCACTGTCCACCGAGCCGGGCACTTTAACGAGGCCCAGGCCCAGATCAGCCAGTGCTTGCAGCCAGCGCTCGCGCACCGGGCCGTGCGGTGCACGCAGGCACACGCCGCCAAAACCGTGGGGGTCGATTTGCAGCAGCTGCAGCGCGGTCAGTGCGTCGTTCCAGCGCTCCAGCGGGTCAAAAGTCGTGGATGGTGGTGGGGCTTCGCGGGTCATTTTGGTGCAGAGCAGCGGATGGGTAGGTGCCTCGCCCCCGGGGAAATAGGGGGTGGACTGCGAAGGCCCATCGCGGCGAGGACGCCGCTCCTACAGGGAAGGGGCCGAGCAAACATGGGGGCGCTTGATCTGCAACTCAGGCGGCCAGCACTTCTTGCACGCTGCGCTGCACGCGCGCGCCCGAATCGGTGTCGTCCAGCGGGTTGCGGCGCAGGCGGTGGCGCAGGGCCAGCGGGGCCATGCTTTGCAGGTGTTCGGGCTGCACGGCCTTGTGGCCTTGCAGCGCGGCATACGCCCGGGTGGCGCGCAGCAGGGTGAGCTCGGCGCGCAGGCCGTCGGTGCCCAGTTGCTGGCACAGGCGGGCGCACAGCATTAGCATGTCGTCACTCACTTCAACTTGGTCCAGCAGCTGACGCGCTTTGAGTATGCGTTTTTGCAGCTTCTGGTTGTCCTTGTGCCACAGCGCCTTGAAGGCAGCGGGGTCTTTGTCGAAAGCGTCGCGGCGCTTGATGATGCTCACGCGCAGCGCCAGGTCTTGCGGCGTGCGCACCTGCACCGACAGGCCAAAACGGTCCAGCAGTTGCGGGCGCAGCTCACCCTCTTCGGGGTTGCCGCTGCCCACCAGCACAAAGCGGGCGGGGTGGCGCACGCTCAGGCCTTCGCGCTCGACCAGGTTTTCGCCCGAAGCGGCCACGTCGATCAAGAGGTCCACCAGGTGGTCGTCCAGCAGGTTGACCTCGTCGATGTACAAAAAGCCCCGGTGCGCTTGCGCCAGCAGGCCGGGGGCGAAGGATTTGACGCCTTGCGACAAGGCTTTTTCCAGGTCGAGCGCGCCGACCACGCGGTCCTCGGTGGCGCCCAAAGGCAGGTCCACCACGGCCACGCTCTGGCGCTCAGTCACGACTTTGCTTTTGGGGTCGCGGGCCTGGCAGACCGGGCAGCTGCCCGCCGGTTTGGCCGGGTCGCAGCGGTAGGGGCAGCCTTTGACCACTTGGATGGGCGGCAGCAGGTCGGCCAAGGCGCGCACGGCGGTCGATTTGCCGGTGCCCCGGTCACCGAGCACCAACACGCCGCCAATCGAGGGGTCCACCGCCACCACCTGGATGGCGAGGGTCATTTCATCTTGACCAACAATGGCCGCAAAAGGGAAGGTCAATGCCATGGGCGTTCCGCAAAACTGTTCTCGGTCCATCATCCAAAAGACGCGTCAAAGTGTCAAGTTAAATTTACACTCGAAGCCGGTTTTTGGGTGTGGCGGCGTCCACTGTGTCGGATTCGGGTCAGGCTTGAGGCCGCAGGCCATACCGGCCCGCCAGGTCAGGCTTGAGGCCGCAGGCCATACCGGCCCGCCAAATCCCAAACATGCTGCGGCAGCATGTTTGGGATGCGCGCAGGTGCATCGCGGCGCAGGTGCAAGATGGGCTCGATGGCTGTTACCTCCACCCGGGCGCGAGCAAACGCCAGACCGCGCAGCCCCACCCGGGGCATCAGCCCCAGCTCATCGGGCGCTGCATGTACCGTCACTGCAAGGCGCTTAGCGACGCGGCAGTCCATGGATCGCTTCGTTCCTCGCGATGACGGGAAACCACCGGGCGATGACGAGAAACCACCTCGCGGTGACGAATAAATTACCGTCACTGCGTGGTGCGCAGCGACGCGGCAGTCCATGGATCGCCTCAATCCGCGCGATGACGAATAAATTACCGTCACTGCGAGGCGCTTAGCGACGCGACAGTCCATGGATCGCTTCGTACCTCGCGATGACGGGAAAATACCGCGCGGTGACGGGAAACCACCGTCACTGCGAGGAGCGCAGCGACGTGGCAGTCCATGGATCGCTTCGTTCCTCGCGGTGACGAGAAACCACCTCGCGGTGACGAGAAACCACCTCGTGGTGACGGGAAATTACCTCGCGACGACGGGAAATTACCTCGCGACGACGGGAAATTGCCGTGCGATGACAGGAGGCTGACAGGCTTGGCCGCAGTCGGTGCACTGCTTGCGGGTCGGGCCCCATCCGGTGGGGGTGGCGAACCGTCAGCATTCAACCAAGATGGGGGGTGGGCGCAGCTTGAATGAGGCTGGCGTCATTGAAAAGACGGGTTCAGCTTGAACGGATCAATGGCATCACGCCCACCAACCACATGTGCAGGCCACCCATGAAAAAGGCCGCCCACAGGCCGGTGCCCACCAGCACGGTCAAGGCCGTGCCCAGCCATTTGCCCTCGGGCGCGCTGCGCAGGTTTTGGCGGTCCCGTTTTCGGGCGGCGCGAAACACCAGCACCGACCACAGCAAAAAGCCGCCAAACAAGACCACATCGGCCAGGTTGCCGTTGATCAGCAAATGGCTCAATGCCCAGACCTTGACCGACAAGGTCATGGGGTGGCGCAGTTTGGCCTTGATGTGGTTGGCAGGAATGTAGGTGGCCACCAAGAAAATCATGGCCACCCACATCAGCAAAATGGTGACGCTTTGCAAGCCGCGCGGTGGGAACCACAGCACCACCGGGTCGAGGCGGGCTTGGGCGTAGCCTTTGAACACCAAATACAGTCCCAGGATGGCCACGCCAGCGTAGACCGCTTTGAAGCCTATTGCGCCCCAGCGGGCCATGCTGTTTTGGCGCGCAATGGGCGCCACGCTTTGGAGTGAGTGGATGCCTAAAAAGAGCGCCAATCCGATGAGCAGTTGCAGCATGTTTTAAACCTTTTTGCGGTGAAAATTTCAAAGCACATTCTGACATGGGGCTGTCCGCAGCGGTTGACATTGAGAATCCCGGGCTTTCCTGTGTGTTTTGCTCAAGTACTCGGCGCGCCATGACAAAGTGACTGAAGTGGCGCACAATGAACTATTCAGTATTTTCTGACTGTCTTTTCTAGGAGTTTTCCATGTCCCTTATCAACAATCTGTCTTCGACCCGCCGAGTGTTCATGATGCAAGTGGCCACCGCCGCCACCGCCGCTTTGGCCGTGACCCAAGCATCCGCTCAAACCATGCTGGACGAAAAAGATCCTCAAGCCGTGGGCTTGGCCTACAAAGCCGACGCGACCAAAGTTGACAAAGCCAAAAACCCCAAGTACGCGGCCGGTAACAACTGCGCCAATTGCGCCTTGTTCCAAGCCAAAGCGGGCGCCGCTGCCGGTGGTTGCCCCTTGTTTGGCACCAAGCAAGTGTCTGCCAAGGGCTGGTGCTCGGCCTGGGTCAAAAAGGGCTAAGGCCAAAAGCGCAAGGCGGGCTGCTGCCCGCTTCGCCCATGAAAAAACCGCCTCAGGGCGGTTTTTTCATGGGCGAAGCGCCACCCTTAGTGCCTATTGATCTGGCCTTTATGGATCCCGGCTCAAGGCCGGGATGACTGAAATACCGGCCGGGATGAGAAAAAAGCGGCCGGGATGACAGGAACAAAGGTCGGGATGAGAAAAAAGCGTGGCCAAGACCATGGCAGGCTTCACAGGGCCGAATCAAGCGGTTTGGCTGTGGCGCATGGCCCGCGAGTGGCTGTGCACCGCCTCGACCAGCGCCGTGACATGCTCAGGCGGGGTGTATTGGCTGATGCCGTGGCCCAGGTTGAAGATGTGGGTGGGCCCGGTTTGGGTCTTGTCGGTGTGCGGCCTGCCAAAGCTGTCGAGCACGCGGCGCACCTCGGTGGCGATCTGCGCGG